>URAN01000039.1 GCA_900545865.1 uncultured Eubacteriales bacterium | reverse complement strand
TATCCCTGATATGAGCTTCTATATCGCTTGTAGTCATACCCTTTGCATACATAGAGATGATTTTTTCTTCAATATCACCGGTCAATGTTGTTTGATTCTTCTTTACAAGCTGCGGCTCAAATTCACCGTCTCTGTCTCTCGGCACTTTAATCTCTGTTTCACCAAAACTTGTTTTAAGCGTCTTTTTTGAATAGCCGTTACGGCTGTTATTTCCCTCTTTGTTGCGATAATCATATTTAGTATAGCCTAATTCATCATCTAGCTCTCCGTCAAGACCGTTTTCAAGCATTTCTCCGACCATCATTTTAAACACATCTTTCAGGTCATCAAAATTTTTTACGTCCAGTCCTTTCATGATGTTGCGCAAATTGTCCTTACGTTCTTTTTCCGCTGCCCGTTCCTCGGGACTTAATTTGTACCTTGGCATAAGTAAAACCTCCAAAATGATATTTTTATTATACATCATTTCGAAGGTTTAGTAAAGAGTTTACACAAAATTCGGGATTGACTCGTAAAATGGCCATCCTTTCAGTCTTCTTAATTTCCGTGTCCTCCGCGACCGGTTACCTTCACTATCTACTCATAAAATCATTTTATCAAATCCAGCGACATTTTGTTCCAAAGCGGAATCAGTCCGTCCATATTCCACACAAAAATCTCTGCCCTTTCGTCACCATATGCACTGAAATCGAACAAAATATTAACATCGTCATTCTTGTCAAATATTAATTTCAGCTCTTCAGCACTATATATGTTACTTAACTCTTTTTTCGAAAACTCATCTCTCAGCATTGCTTTCACACACTTTCCCGCTGTATTGAGATTAATTCTTGTGTTCTTAAAATAATCTCTTTCCAAATAAAAGGCGGGTCTTAAGTACTTTGTATTTTGAGAGGCATATCCGGTTCTTATATAGCTTAAGCTGTCCGGAACGATATAAAGCTGAATCTGATTACCGCTGCTGTCTGACGCATAATCTCTTAGCCACCATGAATCTGTAGAAAAATCAATCTTGTTAACATTGTTTCTAACCTCACTCACACTCAGAGGCATAATTTTACACCTTACATACACGGTTTTATCGTTCGCAGTATCGACCTTAAAATCAGCCTCAGATATATATTTCTTCATAGCTGAGGTCAACGCAGCGTCCGCAAAAGACTCTGTATTCATTTTGTATGCCATACTTCCTACAGCATCAATGTTCAGCTCACCGCCGTTGAAGTTCACACACATTTTCGAGCCACAGTCCCTTCGCAGAATAAAAATTTTATTTTCACCGCCAAACCTGCTTATATCAAGAAAGGTGAACTTTTTATCGCCATCATCTTCTTCAAAGCCATAATCGTTCGGAACTGCATTTTCAGCATTCACCAAGAACTGCCAACCTTTTTTGGTTTCAATCCCATTCCGAGCCTTAACGGGAGCACTGTAATAGTTATAATTGCCGTCGAACACTTTTACTCTTATATATTTGTCATGCGAATAAGAATTTTTCAGATACAGTGCTTCCGAACATTCTCCGTCAATATCTTTAAATCCGCCGTCAACGCTGTCTGCGATTTGCCATATATAACTTACCGGTACAATCCCGCTGACCACCGCCGTTAATTTCTCTCCTGCTGTAGCATTTCCCAAAATAATTACTTCATTTTTTGAAAACTGTATGCCTATATCCGCCAATTCGTCTTTTGAATACAGCCTGTATAATTCACTTTTGTCAACATTTGTGCGAAGATAATCTTTAACTTCCTTTCCCATATCACAAAGTTTTTCATTTTTAAAAAATTCTTTGCTTAAACAGAACACCGCCCTCGGGTACAAAGGATGGTTCTCACTCACATCCAACGTCCTGAGCAACTTTGAATTTAAAAAACACACAAATGTGTTTGCGTTTGTTCCCGACATGGTTCTGAAAGCCTGCCCGTTTATCGTTGAATTTGATTTATTCACAAGCATATAACCGATTTTATCAATATATTTTAAATACTCATTATAACTTAAAAGCGAAATCTTTGATGTGGTTTTGCTTTGCTTTTGCGTGCTTGCAGAGCTTTCATTTATCCATACATGCGGTCTTATATATCCCTGCATTCTGTATGGAATGTTAGCGTCCTTAAATTCTTTTGTGTTTACAAAAAATCCTATACTGCCTCCGACATTGGAGTCAAAGACCTGTTTTTTATCTGTATTCCAGAGTCTTGCGCACTTACTGTCCCAAGCTTCTGTAATCGTGACCAGTACCTCATCTCCGAAATCATCAAGCATTGCATATGAAATTCCGTCATACGAAAATAAACATGTTTCAGGTGAATATTCAACGGCATTCTCTATGTTTCTCCATCCCGAATACATCAGCAGCGCCTCTCGCACATAAACCCAATCGCTTGCTTTCCCGTCCCCTGTTGTCCTTACTCTTATATATTGTCCTCCGCAATAATTCGGAACCGTTATTTTAAAATCCGTTTCGCCTTCGATTACCGAAACAGCATCGGTGAGCAAGTCTTTTTTATACTCCCAAATATAACTTGCGTTATCAAACTTTTCTGCTCTGAGTTCGGTTCCGGGACTGCATACACCGTCAAAAAACAGTTTTATTCCTGAGCTTATCCTGCGATAGTCTATAATATCCATTGTTTTATACAGCATTCCCGAATTTTCGGGCAAAGTATTAGCACCAACAACTTTTAAATATTCGTTTTCGGGCACTTGCGATACAACGGTTCTACCCGAATTGTTCATCAAAAAGAGAGTTTTCTCGGGCACCGTTAAATACTGTGTATCTCGCGTTGCCGTCAGCCTGAATTTTCCGTTCCGTGCGTATATTTTTTCTTCGTTTCCATACATATCACACAACACGGCTTCTGAATCCATATCCCCCAATTCAAATTCCGTCTCATTATCTGTTGCCCAAAATACATATAAATCTTCGTTGTTTTCCGTTGTGTATTTATACACTCTTACATTATCGGCTCTGTCAATTCCTGTAACGGGAATTGCTTTTGCGGTCAACCGTATGTAATTACACAAAGCCGCATATGCCGGACGTGCGGAGTTTGCATATTGTCCGTTAAAATAGTTGAGAATACCAAAGTTCGCATCCCTGTCGGATACATCCTCGTTATATCGCTGAACATTAAAGACTATATACTGTTCGCATAGATTATATATGTCATTTAATACGCCGATACGCACGAGCGCCCTTTCCTGAAGTTTTTCATCCGTATTGTCCGAGCATGTTGACCATCCCGATTCGGAATATATTAAAGGTCTGTCAGCCACACCGTATTCAGACAATATATTTTTTATCCCTCTTGTGTACATAACCGCCGAATCATTCATATCATCTGGAAGAGTACTCAAATACAGGTGTGCAGAAACACAATCAAAGCAATCAAGCCTGTTTAGTCTTTTCAGCTCATCAAGAACCATTCTCAGCCATGTAAGTGCTGAAATCTTTTCTTTTATGCCGTCCCCATCGACGTCAATCAATACAGACTTTTGCTGAATATTGTCGCTTACACCGGGAATAGCCATAGAAACGACCTTTATATTTTTATTCGTATTCTTTATCGCATCATATGCCGCAATCAGAGTTTGAGCATATTTCTCCGGCGGCAACCCACGTGAGTTAAAAGTACTTAACATATATTCGTTCCAAATCTCAATATAGCCTGCATTGCCGTTCAGCTTTTTTGCCAAATCAGCACAATAAGCCGCATATGCATTTATCTCCTCATCCGTTTCCGGTGGGCTTCCTTCCAAAATTTTTGAATTTCCAAATCCTGCTATCGCCATAATATTACAGCCTGAGGATTCAGCCAATTCAATGATTTTATTATAATTTTTATTAAAAATTATCCCGGATCCCTTATCCAAAGTTTCCCACGTGAACTGCTCTCTTATTATATTAAATCCTGCTTTTTCTATAATGGGAATTATATCATTCGGCGTTCCTCTGTTTTCCACATCAAAGTCAGTGTCTATTCCGTAATTTGTCTTTTTAACCCCCGGCGGCGGAGCGTTACAAACCGCAAAGGGCGCATATGACGTTCCCCGTCCCTTTATATCCTTTATTGCTATTGTGTACATTCCGTACTTTGGAACCTCATATTCAAAATCGTACACTGTCTTTTGAAACGCTCCCACCGCCGAATTTTGTTTTTCGGAATATACGCAATTATTGTCACTGTCATATATTTTAATAAAAAATCCATCCGATGTATAATCCGAATTATTATTTATACTGATATTAAACCATATGTTTTTGTCAAAGAAAACATTTCCGCTGTTTTGCGATTTAAAGACTGCTGTTATTCCGTCTGTCATGTACTCGGGATATACCGCACTTTGGCTTTTTAAATCATAAAAATCCAAACCTTCAAGAGCGGTAACACTCAGATTATCAAAGCCGACAGCAGTCTCCGAACCGCCGCTTACCGCCCAAATATCAATACAACTCGGCTTTATAAAATCATTTGGCAAAGTTACCTCGTTATACCAAAGCATATTGTCAAAAAATATTGTTTCCTTTCTGTTTTCCAAATCAATAAAAACAATAACCGTGTGCCATTCATTACTTGCGCCGATTTCTTTTTTATTCCTTTTCCCCAACGCTGTTGCATTTGACGGCTCTTTTATAACATTATCGCTATCCGCAAAAATCTTACATTCGGAGTTGATATTTCTTACGGATACCTCCGCTATGTTAAGCCCCTTTGTCGTAAAGGCTCCGTCAGTAGATTGTTCGGTCGGTAATACGATTTTTGCATTAACATATCCGCCGTCCCCGGCATCATCAACCATAAAATCATACGAAATGCGGTAATATTTTGAATCCGTGTTGTCATTCAGATTCAGCCTTATGTAATACGGCCATGCATCAAGAGGCGCAACCCTCAGATACTTTCCCAGAGCAACGCCATTTTCGTTATATCTTCGCCGAATACTTCCTCTCTTGCCGTTTCCCGACGCATATGATGGCGTCCCCGGATTCCACGGCTCTGTAACATTTATATCTGTCAGGTACTCATCAAACGTTTCATTCAAAATACTCGTTTTGGCATCCGCCTGATAAGAAATCGAAAAAAGCGTTATAAAAAAGGCCAAATACACCATTCTTTTGATCAGTTTCATGATTCTATCCTCCGCATGTTAAAATATATCCGTTGCACATGCCGAACAAACACAATGGATACATTTATTTTGTTATATCCTTTAATCCGTTATTGTTTATTTTAACTGCGAACCCATACTCTTTGTCATTCTCATATCTTCCGAAAGAGCTGTATCCGACAAGCCTAAACGTCTTAAAATGCGACGGATTTTGCGAATCCGCAATACCTCTTGTTATCTGGACATATCTTTCGCGTGATTCCATATCCGCATCATTTACGCATAAGTTGAATCCGAAATCCGTTCCCACTTCAAATTTCAGCGGTGAAAGATCACCTCTCGGAATACTTATGTAATACCTCGTCAGGTTCAACTCCTTATTGCGAACAACCCTACACCACTCAGACGGTCTTGCACCTATCGGCTTGCCGGGTGCCGCCGCATAACATCTCGACTCATTTCCCTCGGATGTGTACGAAAAACCATAACTGTAATCATCGGATCCCATAGCCGCTGTGTCATCATTCAAAGCGTCTATTGCAAGCTGAACGCTGTCGCCGTTCCATAAGTTATCCCCGGAAAAGTTTTGTCTGTGTATATCATCATACGCATCCACCAACACATAAAAGTTGTTTTCGTCCCACTTTAGCAATGACTTTACCGCAAGATTAGAGCTTGTCCATGATTCCCGTTCCTCCGGTTTCTCAGGCATATTCATATAATACGGATATGCATCCTCCCATCCGGTTATATCCCCGTCAAATGCGGTCACAGGCAGCATCTCCTTTGCTTTTACCGATACAACAAAGCTCAGCGGAAGCTTTTTGCTGAACAATTCTTTACCCAAATTATCCTTAACCGTTATGTCAAAAAAGTATTCGTTAAACGGTACTTTCTTCTTTTGCGTAATGTTGAATTTGAACTTTTGAGTCTGATTGGTATCTATCACAAATTTCTGATTATTCGAATCAAAACTCCACCCCTCCGGGGGTGTAACCTCCACGCTACCCATCAACTTTTCATTATATGTGCTTGTTATATCAAAATCAATGCTCGTCATATTATCAATTGTATCATGACAATCGTACATACCGACGCTTACTATCGGGTTAATCATAGCATCCATCTCTATTGTTTTAAAGGTCTTTCCCCCCTCCGATATTTCAATATAATAAATGGACTCTCCGAGCTCCGCATTTTCGGGAACCTTTCCTTTAAAGTAAACATTCTTTACCGTTTTTGACGGAACAACGCACTCTGACGGTTCACCCAGAATGTTTCCGTTATTGTCCTTTATCACTATCTGTCCGTTAATATCAGCATTTCTGTTATTATCAACCTCGACATAGCTTTCAAAAAGCTGTCCCTGATACAGCACGGGATCTGCTTTTTCCAAAAAGGTCAAAACGGGTCTGGATGTATCTACCTCTTCAAGTTCCATAAATCTTTCTGCAAGTTTTGCTACGTTTATCGCAAGAATATCACATTTTGCCGCCGATCCGATTGTCCCCTTTTCCGAATTTTTATAGTTACTCTTAATTTCATTTGATTTTTTATTATAACGGTTTGCATACCGCATCATTGCGTCCGTAAAAAGGATTGCACTTTCGGGCTCGTTTCCCTTTCTCCGACTGATTTTATCATTAACCTCACTGACAGTTTTATCCGAATCGTGATACCTGACATCAAAGCTTGCATAATAAGAAGCAACCCCTATACAAAACTGATGAACCCTGAACAGTAAAGCAGCAAGCTCCTTCAGTTCTGTCTTATCATGATATTTGTCTATCAGCTCCATACAGTGATTGTATGTGCCGTCTATTTTTTCGGCAATCTGCAACGCCGTCGGATTTTTAATTTCAAGATATTCGTCCGCAAGTGCCCGTATATCTTCTTTTACATCATCCGACAGCTCTTTTGCACAAATCTCATCATACATTGTCCTTGCCTCATCCGCAATCGCATTTAATGCATAATCCGATGAAATATTCGATAAATATTTCTCTTTGTCATCCAGTATAATATTGCCGTTATCATCCGAATAAACCTTGTTTCCGAAATAGTCCTCTGCCTGTATTGATTTTTCAACCATATACTCAAACGGCTTATCAACCGACCATACAACCGCTATCAGTTTACCGAGCTTTGAATAAATGTATGCATATGAATCTCCACAGATGGGAAAACGTCCTATATACTCTGCATTGCCTATATATCTGCTCATCTGGGCAATACTCACACAAGCGTCCTTCGGCAAATAATCATAGGTCACTATACCAAACTCGTGCTCATTATACATTTCATTGAATCCCTGATTTTCAAGACAATAAATATTTGTCAAATCAACGTCCAACTCATCATTATAAATGAATACCTTTGGCATATAAACAGCCTGTGTTTCATACGAAATACCGCTCGGTCCCTTGTTTGTCGGATACCCCACTTCGGTTTGGCTGACCGTTGTCCAACCACCGGCCTCATATCTTCTCGATACAAAATCGGACGAGCGCAAAAGCGACTTGACATCGGGATTTGTCGGATAAATGTACGGATGACACGAAAATCCGTCAACATACATAAGTCCACCGCGTCTGTAAAATGCATCGATGTAATCCTCTCCGTTTTGAGAAGCAATAGAGCATCCTATTATTTCCTTTTCGGGATACCTTTTCTTTAATTCATATCCGAACTTATTTGCGGTTTGAGAATATGTAACCCAACTATCACTGCCCCAATAATTTTTAAGATTGGGTTCGTTCCATATTTCAAGCGATTTTAAATCTGTACCGTTGTTATCAAGATAGTCTATCATCTCAAACTGAAACCTCAGATTATCCGTTGCGTTCTGCCATGTCTTAACGTCACCGCTGTAATAATTCGGGTTGCCGTAGCCTAAAATCAGCGGATTATATTGCAGATTATATTTAATCGGAAGATCATCCCAATATTTATGCTTATTTATTCGGTATGAACCCTTTGGATCCTCCATCCATCCCCAGCGGTGTTCGGCACGGATATTCTTTATTCCAATCACCGAACACAGCCAATGAAAGCTGTCATTAAAAAGTCCTCTGCCCGTCCGTGAATCCGAATTAAAGTTCGCACCAATCTTTGAATACTCATAAAGCGGCTCATCCTCGCAAAAATTCAGCAAGGTAACAGGCTTTGAATCACACGCAATAACCTGATTGTTGCACAGAACCCGAACCCCGAAATTTTTGTATCTTCCGTTCGGCACACAGCTCAAATTCAGATGGAACATTTCCTTTTTCAAAGGCTGTACCGTTCTTGTGTATGAAATGGGATCCTTGTATGTTCCGTCAGGCGAAACCTGTACAGTATATTCCTTGGATTTTATTCCCGACATCGCAACCGAAACATCAATATACGCATCCCTTGAGTTTTGGACATAAGTCGGTTCGTTCGGAATATCTATTGTTATATATTCCTCTCCTTCACCTTTGACTGTATATCCGAATCTTTTCAGTTCGTATCCCGAATAATTCGCTGTTCCGTTTTGAATATCCTCTTTTTTCAAGGTTTTGCGGATAAGTCTTGCGGCTTCCTCGCCCAGATGCGGAATGCTGAGTCTGACATCTTGAAAAAAATTTTTTTTCAACCAAAAAACCGGTTTAATACCACCGATTGATGCCGATAACGCACTTGTCAGCAACCCCTCAGACGCATAGCTTCCTCCTGCCGAAACAACCAAATCCGTATCTTCCTGTGAGGCAAGCGGACTTCTCAAAAACCAGTTAATCTTGTTTTCATCGTCCTGTAATCCTATTTTTTTATAATACTTCATAAATTCAGTATAACTCATAAGAGAAATTCCGCATTTTGTCGAATACCCATTGGGACAATTGCCGCCGTCACTTCCGCCCTCTGTTTCCCAAACTCTTTCATAATCTATATACCCGACTATTTTATCGGGTAATTTCCCCTCTGATATAAAGTCATTATTAAGATAATACGCTATGTTGTTTTTGTCGTTTAAATCAAACATCTGTGTTCCGTCAGGGTCAAACTCCCTGTTTAAAACAACCGAATCGCATATTACCATATAACCGTCATCGTCACGGTCAAGAATGATAAATCTAATATCCGGGTTTTGTTCTGTACAAAAAACATCCTGTTTATCCGTATATTTTTTATAGCCCTGCAATTTTTCGTTGGTAAGCGAAACCTTTGTATAATCGGCAAATGCAGAAATAAATGATAATAATTCCAATAAAATTGCGATGATACAGATTCCCGAAACACATCTTACTTTAACCTTCAAAATAATCACCTCAACTTTATTTATAAATTATCATTATCCTCGGCGTTCCCGTCTTAACATAAAGCAAAACTTTCCCGTCGGAATTGTTATCGGCATCTACAAACAGCTGATTTTTATCCAAATACCTCACCTTGTCACATTCCCTTTCGGCACTGCGGTTATATTCAATTATTTTAATAGTATCATTTAGCAAAATGTTAAATCTGCTGTTAGCATCATTAAACAAAGAAAAATTCACATAAAAATCCTTTACTTGATTTATCTTCCCGTGAAACAGCGCAAGATTGTCATACCATGCGCCGTTATATTGGGTGTTTGACCAATATTTAATCTCATCAGTCTTTACAATGCCTTTCGCCGCAATCACAATATCATAAATATTATTTGCCGCATCGGTATTATAGATAATCAAGTCACCTATCTCCACATTCGTTTGTACATCACCATTCGGCGTTGTAAGCGTCAGATTTGAAATAACGGACGCATCAGTGGTTTTAAAAACCTTGTCGGAAAACGAATATGAAGTAAGCTTTAGTTCCTTCGTTACCGTTCCGTCGGATTTAAGACCTTCCCAAATATCAGCCACAAAGGCCGCATCCTTTGACTTTTTTACATCACCGTTCTTTGCTGTAATGATGACATATTCAGCCGCACCGACCGTGTCCGATGTTGTATAAGACATAAGCGAATACCGCGCAAACTGACTTATGGACGCAGGATCCATTTTTCTGAAAAGAGAAGCATCGGCATCTTTAATATCAGGCGGCGTTTCCAAAATCACCGTATCTTTATCAATCATAAATCCCGAACCGTCAAACCCGGACTCTGCCGCAAATCTCAGGTTTCCGCCCCCGTTATAGAAAAGCTTTTCGTTCGGAGTTTTACAAATTGATTTCAGCATACTACCTTCAGAATCGGGTAGATAAATATTGTTTACATCTCCGTATTCATCAACGGTATATAATACCGCAATCGGAAATTCCGAGTTGTCTATCACCTTTGAATCATTTGAAAGTTTTTGTCCGTTTACCTTGATATTGTCCGATGAATTGAGTATCTTAATTTCCCCTGTTTGGTCATATAGTTTAAACTTGTATTTTGTATCTATAACCGTTTCTTTTGCAACATCGACAAGATATGCGAATAACTCGCTTATTGTTTTTCCCTCTTTAACACGCACAACCTTACCAAACATATCCGTATATATCGACACGCTTTTTCCCAAGTCGATTTTATCAACATCTGACATTATCATTTCCGATAATTCACAGGTATCCGCATTGACTACTATTTTGGGCGAATCTCCCATGTATTTCGCTTCAAGCTTTCCGCTGCTTTGCGCTCCTTTTTGATATGCACTCATATGCCTGCCGTCTTTGGATACCAGAACATTCAAAACCATATCCGCTTTTATATCCTCAAATGATGGCTTGACACCATTTGCATCGAACAACTCAAAGCTGTCAAACTTATCGGCTTCGTATTTTACGGCAACCTCGGAAACGCTCTGTGCCTTTAAATCCTTTGTTTTTGCAAAAATTATACGGTTTTCCGTGTCAGCACCCGAAACAACAGCCGGAATATATTCAAAAATTTTAACAGCCGTACCTCTGTCCGAAGGATTTTTTATAATCTCGATACATCCGTTTTTTATATTTAAATCCTCCATAGAATAATTCGGCAAACAAACATTATTATATATCACAGCTGCACCTTTTGGAATATCTACTCTCAACACCTTGTTATCCTTGGTATATGTAATACATCTGTTTGCGATATTTTCAATATCATCCGAACTTATAACAGTCATTTTATAATCTTCATCATCCCGAATATACACCACTCTTTTATCCTTATCTATCACATACGCCGTAATATATTTACCCAGTAAATCTTTTACATCATCCTTATCATATCCGTACAGCACATTATCAATCATTATTTTACCCTTACCCAAACCATCCTTGCTGAAAAGCCGTGTGTATTCGTTCCCCTCTGCTACACCGCTGATTTTTTCAACTCCGTACATCACAGACAAAAATGAAGAGGTCTTGTTATACTTGCTTTCGATATAAGGATCTCCGTTGATGCGCTTTACCGAAACAGCTTTAATATCGGCTATTTCCGCATCCAGCATATTAAGAATAAGACCTGCTACCTCTTGAGAATATAATCCATCTCTGTCAATCACAGCCGAGCCGATACCCAGACGGCGTGCCAGCACCTCATATCCGTACGGAAAACCGCCGTTTTCCATTGCTATATCTCTGTATCCCAATACATTCACAATTATTTTTTGCGCCGCAGTAAGTGAAATGTTTTCATCGGGATAAAACAATCCGTTCTCCGCTCCGTCAATTATTTTCAAATCAACAGCCGCCGTTGCCGCATCACAGTAGGAATCATTAACAGCTATATCCGAAAATCTGCTTTCATCAGACGTAAGAACATTGCCCTTTTGCGCAATCTTCATAATAATATTCAAAAATTCTCCGCGGCTTATCCGCACTCCGGGCATTAAGGCATTGGAAAGTCCGAACAATCCGCTTAAACCGTTTAGAGTGTCAATATCCGCTGATTGTTCAACCGGTTCTTCGGATTTTACTTCATTCGCACCGCCGACACCGTATAACCATTCATCATACACCGATGCGCCCCAAATCGGTTGAGTTAGAAAAAAAGTCAATGCTGTCAGTGCGGTCAGGCTCTTGTAAAGTATTCTTATTATTCTTTTCATAATCAATCTCCTCATCGTAATAAATATGCACTGCCGGTCTTTAATTCCGCCGCTGTGTACAGTTCAAAAACCGTGCAATCACTGCCGCCGCCTCAGCCCTTGTCATAACGTTGTGCGGTCTGAAAGTATTGTCTTCAAATCCGTTTATTATTTCAGTTTCAGAAAGAAGTTTGACCGGCTTTTTTGCATAGTCCGAAATCATGTCATAATCATTAAAGTTACCTCTATCACCTGTCGGTGTGTAATCAATCATATTTGAAATCATAACCGCCATATCCTCTCTTGTGATACATTCTGATATTCCAAATAAGTTATTGCCTTTTCCATTTACAATTCCCGACTCATATGCCGCCGAAATATATTTATAACACCAGCTGTCTTTCGGAACATCCACAAACTCGCACGACACATCGAACGTTTTTTTATCTGCCGCAATCACTAACATTTTAACAAATTCTTCTCTCAAGACATCGGCATCGGGGTTGAATTTTCCATTTTCATCACCTAAAACAATGCCTTTCTCCGCCAACTCTTTTATATAAGCATATGCCCAATGCTCTTTTTTTACATCACCGAAAGTTTCCTTACCTTTGTCAACCTCGGGGTTTGGAACACTGTTACTATCATCAACGAAATTATTGCTTGCGAACCTGCCGGCGGTGAAGCTTCCCGACGAGGATCCGCCTCCTCTTCCCGATGACGGCTCTTTAACGGTCTTCTGCGCTTTTACAGCATTATTTATCTCTGTTTCAAGCTCTGTCATACTCATAAAATTTCCGCCGTTTTCCAGCAAAAATAAAGATGTTTTGTTGGTGTCCGAACCGAAATATTTATCTGTATTAAAAGTAATAAAATCTTTGTACTTTCTGATTGCATCGTCTATCTGCCCATAAGAATCGGCCTCGTTAATCATCTGTAAAACAACATTTTGGTTAAACAGTTTTCTGACGTCATCAAAACTCATACACTCTTTGCCAAAATACATTTTAAAGACATTTTCTGAATTATCTAACTTTTTAAACTCGTTATACAATTCACATTCTTCAAACTTGTATCGTTCGGAATAATATGCCGCAACCTCGCCCGGATTCTCAACTTTGGTAATCTTTACAACAGCGGATGCGTCCGACAAGTCGTTGTAAAACGCAGTTATATCATTGCCGCCATATGACCTGCCCAAAAGATATATTCCCATTCGTTCCAGTTCTTTATCGGTCATACCGAGAATGTATCTGTCCGATATAGCCAATTCCCGCATATTTTGTCTGATTACATCGGCAAACCTTTTTTCGGAATCAATTTTTCCCAAGACATTCTCTAAAATATCAACCCTTGTTTCCAAAGAACTGTAATTAAAGCTTATCATTCTTTTTTCGGCTTTTGATATAATATTCATATTATATATACCTGCCGTTTGATTGCTTCCGAACGAAAAGCTGTGATTTAAATTCCCTTTTTTGTCAAGACGGTCGGCACCAATATACACGGGGACTCTTTCATCAGCTTTTGTTATGTATATTATCACATCATCATCCACCGAAAAACCCTCGTTCTTTCCGTGAACAACCAACGCATCTTCAAGCGGATTTGGTGTTATCGTAAACTCATCGGAGTCATCCGACGGCGGTTCGAAAGCCTCGTTGTACTTATAAACAAACATAGGCTCAAAAGTATCTTTGTTGTAAATCGCAAATTTTACATAATCGTCATCTTTAAAATTCTGTGCGAATCTCTTTGAGCCATTTGGCTCGATTGTTGCAATTTCTGAACTTATCAGATTATTTCCATGATAGACGTTCATTAACGCAGCAATTTCTGTCCCCAATTGCTTTGCTATTAACCCCTCAATTGAAATCACAAATTCCGAATCAATTCTTTTTGCTGAAAAAAATTTCAGAGTACACTCACCTTCTGTCACCTTATCGCTTTTGGGCGATAAGGTTTTTTCTCCTCTATACCCCTCTTTTGTAATAGGTACTATTGTATAATATATTTCACAGTCCAAATCCTGTTGTGTAACAGTATATCTGTCGGCAGAGCAATCAATAAGAGTTTCCGTTCCGTCGCTGCTTACCCTGTACCATTCAAATCGTGACAAGCCTTGTTCGTTTCCCCCTAAATTCTTATACTTATAATCAGCGGTCAAGACCGAACCGACGGTGGGTACACCCGTCACACAAACATTTTCCGCCTCGGGATAATAAATTCCCGCACCATTCAGTTCGTCTTCCGTATAGCCGATTTTAAAAAGTTCCTGTTTAGTCATTAATGACGGAAAGTTAACTATAGCCGCTGCATCTTTTCCGAGCTTTGTCATATCCAACTTTACGTTCTTAAAGAAATCCTCCGTCAAATAAAAGCACGGACGAATTGTCTTGCCCCAGCCGTTGTCACAACTCTGCCATGCCGGAACAAGGTTTGTTCCGTGGAAAACCATTGCCCCGTTTCCGCCCGTTTTCGGCGGTGTTCTCAACCACCACGAATTTACTGTGGTTGTCATAGCGCCCGATGACACATTATACTCATATGCCTTAACGCCGATTCTGTCTTTATAATGGTTAATTTCGGATATTGACGGAAGTGCATATCTCGATTCAACCTCGCTCTTTATGTTCTTGTCCCACTCCGACGCAGGCTCAAACTTATATTTATGCACCGTTACATATTCGTCTACCTTACGGTCTATCATTGCGCTTATAAACGTATCACTATTTATAAACCCGGCAAGCATATTGGCATCCGATGGATTCCATACATAATTTTCGGATTCGCCATCCCATGTGTATGATGAGGATTTGGCAAATTTATATCTGTTCTGACTCAATGCGTCTGTTGCCAGACCGCCCGACGCCGAATAATCTGTCATAACAAAGAACTCTCTTTTCCCGCTTTCGTTTTGATATGAATCTATCAAAACATAGGTTTTTCCGCTGTCGGGCAGCGAAAACTTATACTCATTCGGTGTGTCACTAATAATCGGTGAAATTGCGACCGTTCCCGTGTTGGTGCCATAGTCTACATCAGTTGTATCTGCGTTTGCGGATGCCGTCAGTATCGAAAGCCCGATTAAAACACTTATCGTTACGCTTAAAAACCTATTTGTTATCTTCATAAAAGTTCCTCCTCGTTGTACTTATATGTCAGTATTCTCATAATTCGCAAGCATATGTTCGCCGGGTCGGGATCGTAAAGACCAGCCCACGATTTCACTTTAACTTTCAACTTTTAATTTTCTTCTTCACTGTCTGTCAGTCAAATTAATAATCCAAATTATCGAGATAGTTCTGTTGAAAATCCGAATTTGCTTTCTTTAAAAGCTCGGCACAATCAGCGTTTTTGTCTGTCAGCACTGCCTGAATACAATTATCCAAAATAGCATAAAGCTCTTGTGCACAAACCGGTTCCTCTGGGTGCATTCTGCAATCACCCATATCTGCCACAAAATCATTATATAGCTTGACATGATTGGGATTTCCGTTTGCAAGTTTATCTCTGAGTTCGTGGTCGAACTTTATTGCCTCGGATTCGCTGTTCCATGTTGACATACTTTTGACGGTTATAAGCTCGTTATTTTCCAATCGGGTATTTATATCCTTTTCACGATTTTCTTTAAACTGTTCGGTCAAGTCGGGTGAATATGCCGTCTTTATCCACTTTATCGCACCCTCAATTTGTTTATCACTCGCCTTGTTTGACACTTCGTGCACACTTCCGCCCATTAATGTTACATGCTCTTTCGGACCTCTCGGAATCATCATCATACCTATCGAGTCAGGGTTCATGTCATACGAACGAACATCGCCCGGCATATCTCCGGCTGCTATTAACATTGCGCCCTGTCCCGTTCCGAAGGTTTTAAACTGTTCGGTGTAATCGATAAACGTATTGCTCGGCAGAACATCATACTTCCACTTTAAATCCTTGATAAACCGCAAAGCCTCTGCCGCCTCGGGCGAATCAAACGTTGCCTTCCACTTATCGCCGTCTTTCTTCATAAATTCCGTTCCGTATGACCATGCAACGGACGTGAATATCCAGCCGCCGACATTACTCGCCGTCGGGAATATAAATCCCGCCACGCCCGTTGCCTTTTTAATCTTTACCGCAAACTCAGCAAGCTCGTTCCAATCCTTTGGCTGTTTCGGCGTTCCGTCCTCGTTCATAAGGCCTGCTTTTTCAAACAAATTAACATTATAGGCAAGGCCCAAAACATATGCGGCATACGGAAAAGCATACACTCGTCCGTCCTTGGATACAACATCTAACACTTCTTTGTTCATTTTATCATACAAGCCTTGTTTTTTCAACTCATTTGTCAAGTCCGCACTGTATCCGGCAGAAATAATCTGTGAAACTTCAGTAAAATTTGTGCTGTAGACAATCGGAATTTGTCCTCCTGCCGCTTTGGCATAAAAGCTTTTTAAATCAAAGCTCCAGTTATCGGGCTGTATTACGAAATCAGTGTTTTCCGTTTCAAACCTTTGTCTTCTGTCTTCCATATTCTGCTTTTTTGCACCGTCCTTTGATGGCCAGCTTCCCACGCTTATAATCGTCCTTCCGTTCTCATCCGTATCATTTATCGAATTTTTGCCGCATGCGCCCAACACCGATACCGTAAGCGCACTCAACGTCAGCAGAGCCAATAGTCTTTTTGCATTAATCATTTTAAACTCCATTCTGCCGCCCTGCGTCGGCACAAGTTATAATAAAATTCCTCTTACCCGCAGGGCAAGAAATGATAAGAGATTAAATCTGCCCATATGCATTTCTGAGCATAAACAAAGAAAACTTTGTACGAGCAATTTAAATCCTGCCTGATGCATTAACGCGAAAGAAACTTTCACATTAATCTTTTTCAAACTTTTATACCTAGCTTTTTAATTATTCTCGACATCAAACATCATCGGTTTTAACAAATTGACTCCGTCCCACACAAGAATTTTAATTACGGAATCTTCCAAAATCTCATTTGACATTTCTATACTCTTGCTTTCATTTTTATCTTTTGCGTTCTCCAAAAGGAAAATATCCTCTATTTTAATATCAGTCAGCAATTTTCCCGTTTTATCAAAAACGCAGCACAACATCTTTACGTTCTTCTCATCGCCATTGTTCGAATAGATATATCCTACATTAATATTTTTTCCGACAGCCTCAGCAGACTTGATTGTGCCGTATGTATCGTAAAAACCAAGCAAAATCATCTCGGCAGTTGTGTATCCGAGCACCTTTGCTTCATCTAACGTTATAATCGATGGTAAATCTATCTCATTTAACGCCAACACGCCCGAATTTTCCATATCAACCCTTTGTTCCTTGAAAATATTGGCACTCAAATTTACTTGAACCCTTGCCGGATAATAGTTTGAGTTTGCATCGGTTGACCGTCCCTGTCCGTCTGTTGTTATATTATGTATATAGTAAAATTGTGTATCACCGTTTGCATATGGAGTTCTTGTTTTAAATCCGCCCTGTTCTCCCGCTCCCGTTCCTATTTTCCAACCGATTCTTGCGGAATAATTTTCTGAATACAATTCTGTCATACTCGGAAGGGCAACCGCAGCATATGAAACGGTATCGCTTCTGTCTTTGCCATGTTCTGTTTCCCAATATTTCTTCACCAAATACTTCTGATAATCGGTCGTTATAAGCTTTGAATTGATAAATCCCGATGTATTAATATAATACGCAATCGATTTTTCGTCTGTTTCATCATATATCTGCTTGTTTACGGTATCACGATAGATTTTGCTTGTCTCTTCATAACTATTAACAGCTATACCACTCATCAATGTCATATCCTTTGTATTTTTATCGTAACCGACCATCGTGAACTCTCCGGGCTGACCCGAAATTTTCAGCTTATAATCCGCATTATCATTTTCGCTTTTAAGATTAAGCTTTATCCATCCCGAATAGGTTGGCAAGTTTTTACCGACCAAAACTTTGTTGGTTACAAAACTATCTCCGTTTGCCTTTTTCACTATTGCGACAACATACATATTTTCCAAATTATTTGTCAGCATAAAATCCTCATTCACCGCACCTTGAATCTGCGTTCCGTACACTCCGTCTGCTGAACAATAATACTGAACCAAATCACCGTCCTGTGCACCCGTCACCGACAATGTGTACCCCGATTTGATTCTGTTTCCCCCATTACACACGATATTTACATCATTCGAGGTCTGTGTGCTTATATTCACAAATTCAGTTGAAAGCCTATCCCAGTCATCCTCTGTATATCCCAATGCCAAGGCTTGTTCTTTCGAAAGGATGCTGTCAAAGTCAACGATTTGAATTACTGCATTTCCCAAGTCGGATAAATCCAACTTTACGTTCTTAAAGAAATCCTCCGTCAAATAAAAGCACGGACGAATTGTCTTGCCCCAGCCGTTGTCACAACTCTGCCATGCCGGAACAAGGTTTGTTCCGTGGAAAACCATTGCCCCGTTTCCGCCTGTTTTCGGCGGTGTTCTCAACCACCACGAATTTGCCGTGGTTGTCATAGCGCCCGATGACACATTATACTCATATGCTTTAACGCCGATTCTGTCTTTATAATGGCTGATTTCGGATAATGCCGGAAGTGCATATCTCGATTCAACCTCACTCTTTATGTTCTTATCCCATTCCGATGCAGGCTCAAACTTATATTTATGCACCGTTACATATTCATCAACCTTTGTGTCTACCATTTTACTTATAAACGTATCGCTGTTTATAAACCCGGCAAGCGTATTGGTATCTGTCGGATTCCATATATAATTTTCGGACGTGCTGTCCCATGTGTACGTTGAATCCTTAGCAAATTTATATCTGTTCTGGCTCAGTGCGTCTGTTGCCAGACCTCCCGACGCCGAATAATCCGTCATAACAAAGAACTCTCTTTTTTCGCTTTTTGTGTTTTGATATGAATCTATCAAAGCATAAGTTTTTCCGCTGTCGGGCAACGAAAACTTATAAGCGTTCGGTGTATCGTTGATAATCGGCGAGATTGCAGCCGTTCCCGTGTTGGTGCTGTAATCCACATCGGCTGTATCTGCGTACACAGCCGATGTAATACCTGCCGTCAAGACCATACATAGTATTGTTGATAAAAATCTCTTTGCTTTCATAATTTTTTACCTCACTTTTAAAATAGTTTATATTTAATTTTTATAATTGTCAGCAGCTACAGCATCTGATACGGCAAGCCTTATGTCGCAGCTTTTATCCAAACAATTTATGTCCGCAAGAATTTTGGAAACATCCTTTACCTTCAAAAGCATTTTATAGATACTGTCCTTAGTTTCAACAGACGTCTTCGCCCTTTTCAAACACAGTATATTCGGGGACATCGAATTTTCGGTTGACCACCGTTTGGGTGGCTTTGTCCTCGGATACCCCCATTTTGCTGTATTCCATTATTATCAGGTCCGAAGTCAAAACCGAAAATCCGTATATATCTCCTCGTATAACCGCACTCGGATTGACAATCGGCGATATAGGTCCTTCATGAGAATTTTTTTCACTCAACATCTACACCCTCCTTTACTTTATTATATCATTTTCATTTGAGTTAAGATATAAAATATTCGCTTCAAGGTATAATTTTTTTGCCCTTTGCACGCATCTTTTGTTGCTATTTGCCAAATATTTTGCAACTTTTTTTACATTTCGTTTTTTCATAGGTATAGACTTTTTTCAAAATAAGTGCTATAATTATTTTAAAAAGATGTAATTTTTTTGTTCTGAGGTGTCTGATATGTTTAACTATGTTGATGAAGGAATCTTTCTTAGAAACGGAAAGGAATGTCTTGTGCACTGTTATTTATCCCAAGGGGAATATCCATGTAATCTCTGTATTCCTCACTATCACAGATATATAGAAATTTTATATATAAATGAAGGCAAAATAGAGGTTTGGATAAACGGAAAAATCGTCATACTTGTCCCCGGAGATATGCTGATTATCAATTCAAATGTTGACCACGCCATGTTTTCACAGACAAAGTATTCATATACTGTTATAAAATTCTATATTGAGTTGCTCAATTGTGACGCATATACCCTAAATGATACAAAATATTTAATACCGCTGTATAGAAAGGACTTTCAAAGCAAGCATCTGCTTAAAAAAGACAATATAACAAATCGTCATATAAAAAACATTGTGCACAGGATTTATGATGAGTGGGACAGCGAAAAATACGGTTATGAAATTGCGATAAGAGGCTGTATCCTTCAGCTGTTTGCCGAAATAATACGACAATGGCACGATATGGACGGTTTTGACTTTTTATCATCATATCAGGATGAAACAATCAACCTTATAATGTCTGCTGCGGATTATTGCAAACAGCATTATACCGATGTGACAATAGAACAGCTTTCCAAAAAATACGGATTGAGCTATAATTACTTTTCGAGAACATTCAAAAAGGTGATGAACATAAGCTTTTCAAGCTATATCAACGAATTAAAGCTTTCTGCCGCAATTCATCTGCTTTTGACAACCAATCTGAACAGCACACAGATTGCATACGAAACGGGCTTTTCGTCCACAAGCTATTTTATATATAATTTCAGAAAAAAGACCGGGGTTACCCCGTCCGAATATAAAGACCGCTTTAACCGAACAATGTTTTCAGCACAGGATAATTCATAAGTCACGGTCGGTTTTTGAATAAAAGCATTGACTAAAGAATTATTTAATGGTATAATATGTCATCAGAAACGGCAAAGGTGATTTATATGGAACTTCAAAAAAAACAAATGGCAGAGGCAGCATTATTATATTACGAAAAAAAATATACCCAGACCAAAGTTGCGGAAATTATGAATTTGTCACGACAAACGGTTTCCAAGCTTTTAGCCGAGGCTGTCAATGAAAAAATTGTTGAAATTAAAATTAACAACCCCGAAATCGTTTGTGCCGAACTCGAAAAAGCAATCTGTGACAAATTTAAAATCAAAACTGCAATCGTTTGCGGCGTAAGCGCCGATAATCAAAATCTTTGCACCTTAATGACGGTAAAAAAAGCGGCAGCATATATCCTTTCCCGGGCAGAGACGGGAGGTCTGAAAATAGGAATTTCATGGGGGCGTACAATTCAGATGCTTATCGATGAATTTCCGCACGTTACCTCAAAAAACAATGTGATCTTTCCATTGTTCGGCGCAACAAATCAGGAGCAAAGCTGTTTCTCGTCCAACGAACTGGCAAGAAGCTTTGCCGACAAAACCGGTTCAAAAGTCAAATACGCATGGTTTCCCTATCGTCCCGACTGTGTCGATGATTGTCGCCTCTTTAAAAAAACCTCGTATTACAAAGAGCTTGCAGAGCTTTGGAATAACATTGACCTTGCTGTTGTCGGCATAGGTAATTACTCTATCATTCAAACTTTTGGGGAAATCTTTGGATATAATCAAAAGTTTTCCGCTGTTACAGGTGATATTTCGACACACTTTTTCAATTACAGCGGCGAATTTACGGACTTGTATGAAAACACCCTGTGCGCATCAAGGGAAAATCTGTTAAACGCCAAGAACACCATAGCCATCGCCTGTGGTGCCGATAAAACGGAAGCTATAATCGGAGCCTTGAGAACAAAAACAATAGATACATTTATAACCGACGAATATACTGCGTCAAGCATCTTATCTGCCATAAGCAAAGAGGATGCCGCCTTATCATAGTTGGTCATCGGCATATACACAAGACTGCGGCGCAGGTCTTATTTAACCGCCGCAGTCTTGTGTAATTTTATATACCCGTATTGCTCCTAAAAATTATTTAACAGGTATTCCTCTGCCCTTGCACACCACAATCCGTTGTTATCTTTTATAATCTCATACAGTTCGCCGAATCTTTTATCCTTTTTGCCCATTTCTTTAAAATCGGTTATTGCCGTCAGCGGCATATCAATGTGCGTATATATCAGTTTTTTTCCGCCCGGAATCTTAGGAAGGTTCAGTGTTGTGTCAATAACAGCATTCATTCCTCCTATATGCGTAATCATAACAGCAGGGTTAATTCGCCTCTGCCCGATTAATGCAACTATATCGCGCATATTCTCCGCAGTACTGCCGCTGGTTCCTGCAACATGATGCTGTGCATAGTGAACATTATAGAAATTAAGCGGCGCACTGAATTTCTTGTCAAGCGGTCCCGCAAAAAAATTCAGACATCCGTCAAAGCCGAGAATTTTATCTCCAAGCTCGACAACCTGCGGAACAGGCGCATAAACAAAGACATCATCGTACCCCTCATTATTTGTCAGCTTCAATAACTCACTTTTATCAGATGTATTTAAAAACACAAGCTCTATTCCGTCTTTTGCAGCGGCTTCTGCCGAAAATACACTTTTTGCATATTCTATACGCTCTTTATTAATATCCGTTACAACAAGTAATGACGGTTTAACGTCTGTGTGAAGCGCAATATCGATTGCCTCAAGCCCCATAGGTCCGCAGCCTGCAAGAATTGCTGTCCTTCCGTTCTTTTTTAAACCGGGCATATAATTATCATTATGTATGTGAAATGTTGATTTGTATCCCCTCAACACGCATGACGCCGGTTCGATAAGCGAACCGTTAAAAAAAGAATCGCTGTTCAGCTTTAATAAAAAGCCGTTTTCGATAATATCCTCATATACTATCGAATATTCCGAATCGCCGCCTATTTCCTCGAACGAATACCCAACCGTTTCATTGCCTCCCCGATATGATAAAACCGGCGGCATAACAACCTTATCTCCGACCTTATAGTCACTTTTCCACCTCTCGCCCACCTCTACTATCTCTGCACAAAACTCGTGTCCGATAATAACCGGATTTTCCGATATGTCATCCGGCACTCTAATATGCTCAGAGCCTTGAAGTGTTGTTTTGTACGTAGACATACATACGCTGTCCGATATAATTTTTATCAATATTTCTCTGTCATTAATTTCTCTCAATTCAAATTCTTCAAGCCGCAAATCATTTTTTCCGTATAACCGTACCGCTTTATTTAACATCATTCTCACCTCAAATTCTATTATTGCTTCCGAAAATATAAATCTTATTTCTTACAACTTCTCTCATATTTTCCCGCGCTTCTTCAAATACATACACAGGCCAGGTTGACGGGTTTTCCATACTGTTCAGCTTATTTTTAAGCCCCAAATTCATCGCACCCACCACATCCGAATATATGTTAATTTTCGTAATGCCATGCTCAATTGCTTCCTTAATTTGGTCATCGGGTGTACCGCTGCCGCCGTGCAAAACCAATGGTACATTGCATGCCTGCCTGATTTCATCTAACCGCTTTATATGCAAAACCGGTGTTTTTTTATACACCCCGTGCGCAGTACCTATTGCCACCGCAAGGGCATCTGCTTTTGTTATATCAATAAACTTTTCCGCTTCGTCGGCAAGCGTCAAAGTATCTTCGGGATTGTCATCCGATGCTTTATCCCTCTCGTTTCCGACCATCGCATTTCCGACATGCCCAAGCTCTGCCTCAACGGTAACCCCCTTTGAGTGAGCGTATTTAACAACCTCATATGTGTTTTCCGCATTTTCCTTAAAAGGCAAAACCGAGCCGTCATACATAACCGAACTGAACCCGGCGTCTATACTTCTTTTTATAATGTCAAGGCTTGTTGCGTGATCCAAGTGAAAGCATATGGGAATCGAAAAAAATTCGGATGCCGATTTTACCATTTCAACAATCAATCTCATATTTCGACCTTCGAGGTCAACGCCTAATCCCATAAGCAGCGCAGGGGATTTCTCCTCCTCACATACTTGTAAAACCGCATTCATCATTTCATAATTACTTACGTCAAATGCAGGGATTGCATACTTATTCTTTTTGGCGTCACCGAGCATTTCATTCATAGCAACCAACATAATTTCATCTCTCCTTCATTTATTTTACTCAAATCATATCACACATTTTAACATTTGTCAATACCATTTGTTAATTCAGTGAAAATCTATATTAAAAAACAAAAATTTGATATACCCGAAAACATTTTTATGATATAATTAAAAAAATTTATTATATTATGCCGATTTATAACGGCAGAGGGGATGTTTTTATGACTGTATCACAAACAAACGGCATATTTCTTAAAAACTTTTCAGCTGAAGAAACCGTTGATATGATGACAAACGGAGGATTCGATGCAATTGACTTTGATTTTTCACTCGAAGAGTATCACGGTGAACATACAGACGGAATCAAGTGGAAGGAACGATTTCTGTATTTAAAAGATTATGCTCATTCCAAAGGCATTTATTTTAACCAGGCACACGCTCCATTTCCGTCCGGCACAAATGATAAATTTGAAACAGACGATATGTTTCGCTCTATTGTCCGTTCTATGCGAAATGCATCATATTTGGGTGTAAAAAACATTGTTGTACACCCCAAGCACCATCTTATATATAAAGAACCCGGAAATCCCGAAAAATTATTTGAAGAAAACATGAAATTCTATAAAAGCTTGCAGTCTTATTGTGAAGAATACGGTGTCCGCATATGTCTGGAAAACTTATGGCAGGGGTTTTCAATGATAGCCGGCTGGAGAGTTGTTTGTTCCGTTTGTTCAAAACCCGATGAGTACTTGCGTTATTTGAGTAATCTTGATTCAAATTGCTTCGGGGCTTGTCTTGACATAGGACACTCAATAATAGTCCATGAAGATCCTGCTGATTATATACGTAAATTGGGAAACAGACTTGTTGCGCTGCACGTTCACGACGTTGATGGTCTGGACGATTGCCATATGATGCCGTTTCATGGCGGCATGGCGGACTGGAATAAAATTACCGGAGCACTAAGAGATATAAATTACAACGGTGATTTTACATTAGAGGTTTTGAGATTGTTTAGTCCTCTGCCGCTTTGTTTATACCCAACCGCAATCAAGCTGCTCGCAGAAACAGGAAAGTATTTGGTAAATATGATATACCGTTCAGATGAAACACAAAACAAATAAATCTGATATATAATTCAAAAGAGGATGGACTAACATGATAACAGTAACATTTAATGTAAGATGCGAATGGGATGATTATGACGGAATAAACTCATTCATTCACAGAGGTACAATGATTTATGAAAAAATAAAAAAAGAAAAACCCGACATAATTGCTTTTCAAGAGGTAACTCCCGAAATTCTGCAATACTTTAAAACTATATGTCCCGAATACAATTTTTTCGGAACGTTCAGAGATGAAAATTTTTGCGAAGAAGGATTGTTTATCGCTGTCAGAAAAGACAAATTCGGCCTTATCTTCCTTGATACTTTTTGGCTGAGCAATACTCCGTATGTGCCGGCATCGAGATTTGATTGCCAGAGTATATATCCAAGGGTTGCCGTTGTATGTGAAATAAGAGAACTACATTCCAACAATCAATACAGAATCGTAAATATTCACCTTGACCATATTTCGGACGAGGCAAAAATTTTAGGATTGAAATGCGCCTTAAAAAAGATACAAGAGTACGAATCGATAAAACCGATGAGCACTGTTTTGCTCGGAGATTTTAATTCGGACAAGAACAGTTCGACAATCGAATATTGTTCTTCCAATCCCTATATAAACTTATTTGATATTACAGCCGAAATAAAATGTACGTTTCACAATTTCGGCAAAACCAACACCTATAAAATCGATTATATATTTGTTTCGGAGGATATAAAACAGCATATCGATTCCGTAAAAATATGGGATGATTCCGCAAATGGAATATACTTATCGGATCATTTCCCGATAGAAGCCGTTATAAATTAAAATTTCTCTTACAGAAGAATAACAATGTTCCATAGCGGAATGGAAAGATTGACGAACCTAACCCCGGTCCGTACGGTTATGTATACCGTTTGGGATATATTTAACTTTCTATAGCACTGTTTTATATTTGTATTCTATTGTCTGCAAATGCCCGTATGTACAGCGGTTTTGGCGCTGCACATACTTCTTTCGTTCGGGACACATTATTAAAATAAAATCTGAATATTACCTCTGTACTTTTTAAATATCTGTGCTGTACAAAGTTATAGATGCACCCCGAACCGATACTGCTCGGCGTGGAATTTCTCTGTTGAAATTTTCATTTATGTCACGTATAATAAAAATCAGTCAGAAAGGGGCTGATTTTTATTATTTCTCCCTTC
>URAN01000038.1 GCA_900545865.1 uncultured Eubacteriales bacterium | reverse complement strand
AAATTTTTTGAAAAAATTTTCAAAAAACTCTTGACTTTTAATAGTTAGTCACCTCCGAAGAAAAAACATAGTCAAAGTACGCTTTCTTTGCGCTTTGCAGGTATGAACGGGAAATTTTTATTGTCTTGCCGCCGGTAAGTATAAAGCTGTCGCCGTCGATACAGTCGATATGTTCTATATTTATTATATAGCTTTTATGACATCTGCAAAACCCGTTCGCCGTCAAAAACTCTTCATAATCCGACAGCTTGCCGACAACCTCTATTTCGCGCTCTCTCGTCAATGTAAAAATCACCTTGCGCAGGTTGCTTTCTATGCATTGAATATTTGACAAAAGAATATCTGTTTTTGTCCCCGAATATGTAACGGATAAATGCAGGTTTTCTCTTTGTCGTTCACAAAGGCGTTTCATACAAGATGCAAGCAAGCCCGTATCAATCGGTTTGATAAGATAATCAAACGCAAGCACGCGATAGCTTTGAACCCCGAACTCTTCACTGGTCGAGATGAACACTATCGGCGTTTTTTTATCGTGTTCCCTAAGCTTTGTTGCCGTTTCCATACCGCTTATCTCAGGCATAATTATATCCAGGAATATAATGTCAAAGGGACGTTCGGCGTGGCTTTTTAAAAGCTCTCTGCCGTCATCGAATTCCTCCGATACAAAATCGCCCATTACCTCTTTTATTGCATTTATTGTTTTCTCTCTTTCGGTTTTGAGGTCATCACAAACCGCAATTCTCATATATATCAACCTTTTTGCCTATATCAACCTTTTTGCCGTTACTTAAATACACTCTAATTATAATGTAATAAGCCGCCGATGTCAAGCGTTTCTGCCCTAAAAATTTTTATCAAACAACCTAAAATATGCACAATTCGCAACACGAAAAATATCGAATGTTGGCGTAAAACATAAAATGTTAGCGGATTAAGAAAAATAATGTTGACACATATGGGAAACAGTGGTATAATTTAGAGAGTTTAGTTAAGAACGAAGACATGCGATACAGTCTAAATGTGCTGATACGAGTTATTGACGATAGCCCGATATTCGGGCCATCGTCTGTTTTTTTTAGGGAGTGTTTTTATATATTCGTATTAACTCGTACCTTGGGGAATTCGAATCAGTTAAAAAAATAAATGCTGTGTGCATATTAAAAATTAAATTATATCAATTTCTCAGGAGGAAGAAAATGATTATCTATCGACATCATGGGCAAAACAACTTTTCGGCAAAGGCAACGGTTTGTCTCACATCTCTAACAGTTGCTCTTAACCTTTTAATTCCGCTCGGCATATCTGCCGAACAGCATTCACCGGGTATTATTTACCAAAATAATTTCAATTTCGGTACCGACTCGATGACCGACCCGGGCGACAACCCAACAGGTCTGATTTCATTCAACACAAATCAAATAAGCAATTATGAAATAGGAAATAATATCGGCATAGGCGTGCCCTCCGGTTCGTACAGCAGTCCCGGCACCGTTTTATTTTCGTTTAACGAAAATAAAATTCGCGAAAGCGGAGTTGTCGGTTATTGCTTTGACATAAGCCGCGACAGCGTATCCGAATTTTCCGAGAACGGTTCTGTTATCCCGACAACCGTCACTCTCAACAAGGGCTTTGACAATTATAATTCTTTAAACATCAGTGACAATAAAATATCCGGTCCGTTATCCGAATCAACGGGAATGATTGATGCCGCGTCAGCCACCGAATATGCAACCGATAAAATTTATCACGTTCAACAGGTATTGGACTTGGACAACAAAAAGATATATACGTTTGTAAACGGCGAACCTTTAACCGATAACATAAACGGCGAAGAAGTCATTGCGGCAAGAAACCTGCCGAACGATTTCGTTTTCAGAAACATCTCCGTCAATCTGTCAATGACCGCGGTATTTTTTGATAATTTCAGACTCGAAGATTTATCGGCGGCAAACGAAACTTTTAACGTAACGGACATAACCGGCGGCGATGACAATAAATCGGTATATGTTAATTTTTCGGAACCTATATGCGCCGACGGCTGTTCAAAAGAGAATTTTGAAATAACAACGCGCGAAAACAAAAGCATAGCTGTCAAAGAGGTTCTCTGTGACGGGTGTTGCAGAGTAAAACTGGTTTTGGCGGATGCCACAGAGGATGAGACTCTGTTTGTAAAAGTGCGCAACACAGAAAGCAGCGTCATCTCCACCGGTATCGGCGCAAGGCTCGCCGACAATCAAAAGACATATATCGTGATTTTCGGCGATACGATAATATATGACAATGATTTTAATGATATTTCCGAAGATGACGGAAATATCATATCCCTGCAGGACGAAGATTCAAACGTACAAAATACCGACAGTTGGATTGTCGAACAGGATGATAACGGGAATATCCGTCTTAAACTCAAAGAAGAAAACCAACTTACGGCTTTGAACGACTGTATGTACAAAAACTTTGCCGCAAGCTTTGACATTCAGCCAAAAGAAGTCGAATCGGACGGCAGCACATATGAAACATCCGTTGTTTTCGATGCCTCGGATAATTCAAACGCCGAGACCTCCGTAACCGTTCTTTCAATTATACGAAAGTACATAAAAATAACGAACAAGTATCAATCTTTGATTATGAGCGGTACGGGTTCGGGGCAAAGGATTAACTATGAATGCGGAAAGACGTATCACATCGATATAGCATTTAATCCGCAAAGAAATACGATTTATTTGTATGTTGACGGCGAATGTATAAGCGAAAGCAGGGTCGACGATATGAAGTTCGAAAAGCTTGTAATGAATTTCGGCAAGAACACCGATTATCTGGATAATTTAAAAATATACGAGTTCAACGGATATACACAGGCGATAAAGATTACGGACGCCCGTCCGAAGTCGGACACAATAACAATTCAAACGAATGAACCGCTGAACCCCGAGGATATTTCAGCCGCCGATTTTTGCGTATCCGAAAACGGAACGGCCGCAGAGGTCTCGAACATTTTGCTCAAAGACAACAACACAACGGTTGATATAACCCTTGCCCAACCCATCGGCGGCGGTCGGAATTACACCGTGACGGCAAAACGCGGATTAAAGAATTTTGCAAATATGGCAACCGAAAACGAGCCGACGGCAACAGCCTCAGTATCGAGAGATGTTCGGGTGAAGGAATTGGCTTTAAGCGAGGATAACGGTTTGATAACCGCGAATCTTCAAAACTGTGAATCGGGGCGTTCGACGGCGGTGTTGGTTGTATGCACATATACTTACGGTTCGGATGTTCCCGACAAAATTCTGACCGACAGCACGTTCGATGCCGACACTAAATCTCAAATAGGCTATCTCGAGCCGAACGAAACGGGAACTTTGAGAATAGAATCCGATTTCGGCAATGCGGATATAATCCGTGCATATTTATGGGAAAATCTCGTTACCTGTGCGCCGTATTGCACGCCTGTCCGCCTCAAACCGTAAAATAAATCCGATAATTGTGCCAAAAACCGTCAATTTCATTTTTTGGATATTTAAACAGTTGACAATTGGCAATTGTTATATTATAATAAGTAATACTGCTGACTATAATAAATTGCGGGTTTTGATACCCGAAAGCTTTATGCATATACACAGAAAGGTGGATTATCTAAATCATGGAAAACAAAAAAATAACTTTGACGACCGAGGGCTTGCAAAAACTCGAGGATGAACTTGAATATCTGAAAACGAAAAAACGTAAAGAGGTATCCGAAAAGATAAAGGTTGCACTCGGATTCGGCGACCTGTCGGAGAACTCGGAATATGACGAGGCAAAAAACGAACAGGCTCAGGTCGAGATTCGTATAAACGAACTTGAAAATATGCTCAAAAACGTAGAGGTCATAGACGATGAGGACATCGACCGTACGCGAGTAGGCATCGGTACAAGGGTTAAAATCCTTGACGTTGAGTTCGGCGAAGAAGAATGGTATACCATTGTCGGTTCAACCGAGGCCGACCCCACGAACGAAGAAAATATGACTATTTCGAACGAGTGTCCGCTGTTTATGGCAATAAAGGGAAAGGGCGTCGGCGAAACCGCACAGCTCGACACCGCGGACGGAACAATCGAATACAAAATTCTTGCGATTGAATAATGCAAAAAGAATCGTAAATATCGGAAAGGAAAATTTATAAATGAGCGAAAATAATACAAACATAAATGCGGCCGATGAAAAGGACTTAAACGAAGTCTTAAAGATTCGCCGCGAAAAACTTGCGAATCTGCGCAGCGAGGGCGAAGACCCGTTTATCGTTACGAAATTTGACAGAACAAATTTAATATCCGACATACTCGATAACTATGACGCGTATGAGGGCAAAGTCGTTGTCCTTGCCGGAAGAATGATGTCAAAGCGCGTAATGGGTAAGATGTCATTTGCCGATTTGCGCGATACAAGCGGAAAGATTCAGCTTTGCGTTAAGCGTGATGAAATGGGCGAAGAACCCTATAAAAAGTATAAAAAGTTTGACATCGGCGACATCATCGGCATAACGGGCGAGGTCTTTACAACTCAAAGAGGCGAAATTTCGGTAAGAACCTCCAAAATCGAACTTTTGAGCAAGTCTCTGCGCCCCCTGCCCGAGAAATTCCACGGGCTTACAAACACCGATTTGAGATACAGACAGCGCTATGTTGACCTTATTATGAACCCCGACGTTAAGCGCACGTTTGTTCTGCGTTCAAAGATTATTGCGGCAATCCGCAGCTATCTTAACGCTCAGGATTTCTTAGAGGTCGAAACACCTATGCTCGTTTCCAACGCCGGCGGTGCTGCCGCACGTCCGTTTGAAACACATTTTAACGCTCTTGATGAGGACTTTAAGCTGCGTATATCGCTTGAATTGTATCTAAAGCGTCTTATCGTGGGCGGTTTTGACCGCGTGTACGAAATAGGCAGAGTGTTCAGAAACGAAGGTCTTGACACACGCCATAATCCTGAATTTACGCTTATGGAACTGTATCAGGCATATACGGATTATCACGGTATGATGGATCTTACCGAAAACCTGTACAGACACATTGCAAAAGAGGTTTTGGGAACAACTCAAATTGTCTATAACGGTATTGAAATGGATTTGGAAAAGCCGTTTGAAAGAATCACAATGCTTGACGCGGTAAAAAAATACTCAGGCGTGGATTTCAATGAGATTAAAACTTTGGAAGAAGCAAGAGCTGCTGCGGATGAGCATCATATTGAATACGAAGAAAGACATAAAAAAGGTGACATACTTAACTTATTCTTTGAAGAATACGTTGAGGAGCATCTTGTTCAACCGACATTTGTAATGGATCATCCGATTGAAATTTCGCCGCTTACAAAGAAAAAGCCCGAAAACCCCGAATATGTTGAACGCTTTGAGTTCTTTATGAACGGTTGGGAAATGGCAAACGCATATTCCGAGCTGAATGACCCGATTGACCAGAGAGAGCGTTTTAAAGCGCAGGAGGAACAGCTGGCACAGGGAGACGATGAGGCAAACACCACGGATGAAGATTTTATGAACGCTCTGGAAATAGGAATGCCTCCCACAGGCGGAATAGGTTTTGGTATCGACCGTATGTGTATGCTTCTTACCGATTCCCCCGCAATAAGAGATGTCCTCCTCTTCCCGGTAATGAAACCGTTGGATAAATAAAGCGCATAAAACCGGGCTTTTAAGTGGCTTGACTGCACCCGACTACACCATTACTACACCGTTTTATGCATAAAATGATGCTCACAAAAATGTCTTAGCGTTATATAAGGACTATGGTTTTAAATCGTAGTCCTTTTTAATTCGAAAATACTATAACATACAACGGTTTTACAGCATTTATAACGGGTATGCATCGGGAAAAGATATATGGGTCGGCCGAAATTTCTGCCAAAAAAAGGAAATACTCAAATTTTCTGTTGCAAAAAATATTTATATGTGTTATAATGATTTATGCCAAATAGATTTAAATAATTAAAACCTTTCGAGGGTTCTTATTGTTGTACCAGTATTTATCCTTTTATATATCCATAATAAGATTTGTGAAAAAACGCAAATTCCTAAAGTGGATATATAAAATGTATCATACTTTATTTAAATCTGTTTGGCGACAATTCCGGAGCTTGCATTTTTCAGTGCGCGGCTTCGGTTGCGCACTTTTTTATTTTTCTATTGCAAAAATTTTTTCGGAAAAATCGTAAAAATTTGTCTTTTTCTCTTGAAATTTACTAAATTATATACTATAATATATTGTATAATTAATTATTAATCATATCTTGGGGATTCGGCGTGATTTAATGTCTGTTTATTTTCTTGTGCCTTGTCCCCGAAATAAAGCATTAATTAAACCGAATTTTTTCGGGGATAGGAGAGTATTATGCAAAACAACAATTATCAAAATCGAAACAACAGCGGATATACTCCGCCGACAAGCGACAACGGATTTAACAACCCTAACTATAACCGCCCGAATTATGCCTCCCCCGGTGGCTCTTACAACAAAAAGAGCAATACGGGGCTTATCGCGGCAATATCAGGTTTGAGCGTTCTGCTCGTTGCGGTACTTATTTTTGCGGTTTTATGGTTCTCGGGTGCAATCGGAAGTTCTTCTTCCTCTGTGCCCGCATCACAGCCGATGTCCGTACCGACCGAATCTCAAGGCGCATCAACCGATCAAACACCTCAATCACAACCCGTAACAATGTATGTTGCCAACGTTAAAAACTCGATATATTTCAGAAGCGCGCCGACAGAGGACAGCTCTAACATAATATGCGAAATTCCGTTCGGTACGGCTGTTACATTCCTTGAAAACACGGACGCGGTTTTTGCCAAAATCTCATATAACGGCACAGACGGCTATGTCAAGCGCGAATACCTTTCGTCAACACAGCCCCAAAAACAAGAACCTCAATATCCGTCCGCATCAAGCGGCAACACCTCGATTTCGGAATATATGTATGTTGCCAATGTTAAAAATTCAATCTATTTGAGGTCACAGCCCGTTGAAAACAGCTCTAACATTATGGGTGAGATTCCTCTCGGAACACGTATCGGATTTATCGAAAACACAAACAATGTTTTCTGTAAGATATACTATAACGGAAAGTACGGATATGTCAAGAGAATGTACCTTTCATCATCGCCCCCCGGAAGCGTTTCGGCAGATTCATCATCGAGATATATGACCGTATGCAATGTTAAAACCTCAATTTATCTGCGCAATGCACCGGTTGAAAATTCGGGCAATATCATTTGTGAAATTCCCGTCGGTTCAACGGTTGAGTTCCTTGAAAACGCCAACGGAACATTCTATAAAATTCGCTGGAACGGCAAGGTCGGATATTCAAAAGCCGAATATTTAAGATAACATCGCAATTTCGGGAGCTTATAACACTATGAAAAACATTCAGTCAAACAAACATAAAAGCGGCGATTCAAAGCGCAAAGCCTTTATCATATGCGGAATCGCCGCACTCGGCGTTATCGTTGCCGCGGCATACATATATATTATGTACTCGGTCGGCGCAATAGCTGTCGGCGGAAAGACAAAGGCAGAGCGCAAAGCGGAGGCGAACATAAGGGTCAGTGACAATATGCCCGACACGCCGCCGGTAACCTCAAAAAATTCCGATACAGATAACAATAAAAACTCCGTTTCGGACAATGCAAATACGAATGAGGACGCACAGCCCAACATTTCCGAGAGCGGCTCTGACAACAGCACAACAACCGTATCACACGGTAAGGGAATAATTGTGCTTGACCCCGGTCACGGAAAGTCTTCTTCCTCTATGTCAAAAGAAGAAAAACAAAACGACGGTTGGATTTATAACTCCGCAAAAGGCGGCTGGGGCGAATGGCGGCACTGGAAAAGCGGCACAACGTGGCAGGACTGTAACGGCAGCGGTTGTACGGGTCGTGCGCCGCAAAACGGCGGCTGTTGGTATCCGATAGGCGCAGGCGACCGCGACAAAGAACCGCAGATTAATATGAATAACGTTCTTGCCGCAAAACGTTACCTCGAGGATATGGGATACGAAGTCCGCCTGACGCGGACAGACAACAGTACGAATCCGTCAATGACACAAAGGCTTAAATACTGTTATCCCAACAATGACACAACCCAACAGCCCGACGCCGATGCGTTCATATGCGTTCATTCGAACGCCGGCGGCGGCAGGGGAAGCTATTACATTGCCCTGTCGGGGCTTTATGACCAAGCCGGGATACCGTCCGATTACATAACGTCCGGAAACGCGCTCGGTCAAAGCATAAACAATCGTGTTGTGTCCGAAACGAAGTTGTCCGCCGCAGGCTCAAACGGAAGGTATGACGGCTATCCGACCCTGGTTCTGTTTTGCAAGTCGCCAATCACGATTGCATATATGGAGATCGGATTTTTCGATAATGCGTCCGACCTCGCAATTCTAAACAGCAGTGCCGACCAAATCGGCAAGGCAATAGCCGAGGGCGTTGACGATTATATGTCAAGTTCGGGCAAAAGCCGCGGATAAACGATGTATCACCGATATACAAACACATTAAATTTGAATTATTTAAAAAATTTATTAAAACGCCTGAAAAATCGGGTGACACATGATATAATGGTCTGTGTTATATTGATATGCGCCTGTAGCTCAGCCGGATAAAGTGTCAGCCTCCGACTCGGAAGGTCATGCGTTCGAATCTCATCAGGCGCACCACGTCGGAATGGACTTTGCTCCATTCCGATTTTTTATTGCATAAAAAAATCAGTCATATGCTCCGTCATTCCTCCTTATTCGCAAAAAGGCACGCTCGGCTCAACTGCTCACTTGTAAACGCGTTCGCGACGTTTCGCTGTCGCTACCACCTTTTTGCGAGTATGCCTTCGGCACAAATATCTCTATGGTGCGGCAAAGCCAAAACTCGGCAAGCACTTTTGTGCTTACCGAGTTTTCCTTTTTCACTATTTGTTTTTAACAAATCTCGCCAAGCGACTCTGTTGTTCGGGATAGATTGTCAAGCCAATTCGGCACAGCAACACACGGTTTTTGAATGAGTTAATTTTTTGTGAATTTCGACATAAACCCGTAGGGGCGCCCCCGTGTGGGCGCCCGAGCATACGAGCAAATGTCATAAATTTATATGGATACTCATATATTTCGATGAACATATTACGGGCGGCCACACGGGGCCGCCCCTACAAATATATGTTTTGTTCATAATTTGTTCACTCATTCAAAAACCGTGCACAGCAACAGCGTGTTGCTTGCGCAAATGAATTATGTGTGATATAATGTTACCCGAGGTGAAAATTTATTATGGAACCAAAAGATATATTACTCGAATTGAGGACGCAAAAAGGGTTGACCCAAGAGGAACTCGCCGAAAAGGTTTATGTTACCCGACAGGCTGTGTCGCGTTGGGAAAACGGCGATACCGTACCGAACACGGACACTTTAAAGGTATTATCAAAATTTTACGGCGTGTCTATCAACACTCTGCTCGGTTCGCCGCGACAGCTTATCTGTCAGTGCTGCGGCATGCCTCTTGACGATTCGACAATAAGCAAGGAAGCGGACGGAGAATTCAACGAAGATTATTGTAAGTGGTGTTATACCGACGGTGAGTTTAAATATAAGAGCGTGGAACAGCTGATTGACTTTTGCACAGAGCATATGGCAAGCGACAGTTGGCCCGCCGAACAGGTTCGCGCGCATATGGAGGCGGTCGTTCCGAACCTTAAACACTGGAAAAACTAAATCATCAACTCTGTTTTCAATCGTCAAACCGACGGCGTATCGGGTGCGCCGCCGACAGGCACAAAGCTTTTCGGCGTGTCGTGCATAAATCGTACAAACAGTTTATAAAAATAGCATATATCGGGGAGGCTGACTGCATAGGCAGCCTCTTTAACGCTGTATTCGCCGCTTTTTAACAGGTCGGCAGCTTTTATTATCCTCAAATAATTCTTATATGTAATAGGCGACATTTTTTTATATTTCTTAAAAAGCCGCCTGAAACTGCTTTCGCTTACATTGCACATATCGGATAACTCTTTGACGGATATATCTGACATATAATTATTTTCAAGATACAGGATTCCTTTATAAATGGTATGGTGTTCCGCTTTGGTGCGGCGGTGCAGGCTTTCGTTCATAAGGCTGTATAAAAGACGGTATATCTCGGATAAAACCTCTAACTTATACCCGAACGCACCCCTAAGCCACTGTTCGCATATATGCTCGAACATATTCTTATAATAATCGTTTTTGTCGGTTGCCGCAATACATATCCTGTTCGGAAGCTTTATATACAATTCATCAAGCTGAAAGTTGACCGACATATACTTTCCCTCCGCTCCCGCAGGCCATTGTGATTTATATGTTATGTTATTGGGAAGATAGACTATATTCCCGGCGTGCGCAACAACCTCTTTTCTCGTTCCTTTGTCAAATATAATTGTTCCGTTTTCTACATAAAAAAATCTTGAAAAAGGCTTGTCATCCTTTGTACATACATATTCATCGGGGGTTTTTACACAGCCCGAAAAAGCACCGAAACAATGTCCGTCAAGGCGATTGCTGTCGGAAAACTCAATATAAAAATCATTCAGACTCGATTTAGCGTTATTATCCATATTTATCTCCGTTCCGCCGAGTATCGGCTTGAAATAAACTTTTACCGTCTTGGCTTGTTGCTCATATTATACAATAAAAAGCGTATTTTGGCAATAGAAATTTTAAAAGAAATGTTATATAATCAAGGTATAATTTAAACATACGGAGATGATATGTATGAAAATCGGTATAGTAGGCTTAGGATTTTTTTCGGATGACTTTGTAAGGCTGTTTAATCTTCACCCCGATGTGGACGAGGTTGTTGTGGCTGACCTCGACCCCGAAAGAGTTAAGATTTCTATGGAAAAGCATCATTTAAAGAGAGGTTTTAACTCTTTTGAAGATTTGCTCGATAACGCACCCGATGTTGACTGTATCGGAATATTCACCCAAAGGCACTTGCACGGCCCGATGGTTGTAAAAGCCTTGAAACAGGGCAAGAATGTTTACAGCGCCGTTCCGATAGGCTGTACAATCGAAGAAATACAAGAGATAATTAACATTGTTAAAGACACAAGACAAATCTATATGATGGGCGAGACCTGTTATTATTATCCTTGTGCTATGTTCTGCCGTGAAAAGTATAAGAGCGGCGAAATGGGTAAGTTTGTATACGGCGAGTCACAGTATTATCACGATATTTGTGAGATGTATAATGACTTTAAGCACTCGGGCGGTCCGAACTGGCGCAGAGTTGCGGGCATTCCGCCGATGTTCTATCCGACGCACTCAATCTCAATGCTGTTCTCGGCAATAAACGAACACGCTCTTAAAGTATCGTGTATGGGTTATCGCGACAATCACGAGGACAATATATACGGCGAGGATAAGAATAACTGGCAAAACCCGTTCAGCAACGAAACCGCTATGTTCCAGATGTCCGGCGGCGGCGTGGCAAGAATAAACGAATTCCGCCGTGTCGGAATTAATAAGCCGTCATCATATATTACCTGTATGTACGGCGAAAAAGCGGCATATGAATGTTCGGTAACAAAGCATACATACCAAATCGGTGTTGCAAGCGGAAAAGAGCCATACATTGAGGATGTAGGGCACCTCGTAAACACCATTGAATATAACGAGGATTTAAAGAACGGAACAATGGACATTCACCGCGACCCGATTTCGATTAAGTATATCGAGGGATTTGCACCGATTCAAGACAGGTCAAGACTTCCCAAGACTATGCGCAACACACCGAAATTCTCGCACTATAATTCGCATCCGTTCTTGGTTGACGATTTTGTCCGCGCGGTAATGACAGGCAAGCTTCCGCCGAACAACGCATGGGACAGCGCAAGGTATATGATACCCGGTCTCATCGCTCACGAATCGGCTTTGAAAGACGGAATGCTTATGGATATTCCCGATTTCGGTGCCGCTCCGTCGGATTGGGAGGATATTACATACGAAGTTAAAGATAACTATGAGGATATGAGCAAGTATTATGAGGTGGCTTGTCATCATTAATACTTAATTTAGGAGGAGTCGGCATGAAGAAAATCAGCTGTTGTATAGATATGATGTTTTCGCAAACAGATTTTTATGACAGGATTTCTGCGGTAAAAAGTTGCGGAATAGACACAATTGAGTTTTGGAAGTGGACAAACAAAGACATTGACCGCGTAAAGGCCTTGCTTGATGAAAACAAAATGGGTCTGTCGATTTTTAATATCGATAGCACAGATGAGGCTTTGTCTTATGATTTGTCAAGGGGTATTTTGAACAGCGGCAGAGCGGATGAGTTTGTAAAGGCTCTGAACGAAAGCATACCTGTTTATAAAAAGCTCAATGCGTCGGCGATGATTGTCTTAATCGGCGAAAACGCCGAATATAACGAAAATAATGTTTTAAAGTGCCTGAATGCGGCAAAACCGATTGTTGAGAGGGAAAACGTAACGCTCATAATCGAGCCGCTCAACAATATTGACCGAGCGGGGTATTCGATGCCTTATGCAAAACCCACCTTTGAGCTTTTGCGAAAGGTAAACAGCCCGAACATAAAGATGCTTTATGACATTTATCATCAGAATATGATGGGGGACTTTTCGATAGATGACATCCGCAATAATATCGATATTATCGGACACTTTCACGTTGCGGATGCGCCGGGTCGGCACGAACCCGGAACGGGCAAGGTCGATTATGTGAAAATTATTGACGAAATAGAAAAGCTTTCGTACAACGGCTATATCGGACTTGAATATCGTGCAACAAAACCCGACAGCGAAACTTTAGGATTTTTGAATTTATAACATTGGGAGAAAGGCGGTGCATATAATTGTTTAAGGTTTGTATTATAAGCTGCGGAATGATTGCAAATTCGGCGCACATCCCGGCTTACAGACAGTTTTCGGACGATTTTGAGATTGTTGCCGTATCGGACATAAACCCTGCGGCGGCACAGGACACGGCAAAGCGCCACGGAATAGACAGATTCTATACCGATGCGTCCGAGATGCTTGAAAAAGAAAAGCCCGATGTGGTATCGGTATGCGTTCCGAACTGTTTTCACAAAGAATATACGCTTATGGCGTTGAATGCGGGTGCAAACGTTTTATGTGAAAAGCCGCTCGCTTTCACGGCGGCGGACGCTGACGAAATGTTCGCGGCGGCAAAACGGAACGGAAAGCTGCTTATGGCGTGTCAGAGTATGAGATTCACGCCCGACCGTCTTGCGGCGAAAAAGTTTATCGATGACGGAAATATGGACAAGATATATTACGGCGAACTTGCGCGTGTGCGCAGACGCGGAATCCCGACTTGGGGAACGTTTCATATTAAAAAGATAAGCTGCGGCGGTGCGTTTGTTGATATAGGCGTACATATGCTTGATGCGCTTGTATGGCTTATGGGCAACCCAAAAATAAGCTCGGTTCACGGCGTAACGATGCAAAATCACAAAACAGAGATTGGCTCTTTGACCCAAAGCGGTGCGCTCACGGGTGAGGTGCATAACCAAAGAAAGTTTGACCCGAACGAGATGGATGTCGAGGACTTTTCATGCGGTATGCTGAATTTTGAAAACGGCGCGAGAGTAAACTTTAAGGTTGCGTGGGCAACAAATATGCCTGAGGCATCGGACATCAGGCTTGTCAGCCGAAAGGCAGGCGTTGACCTGCCGTCGGGTATAATCTATTCGGGCGAGGACAAGCAAGATACGCTCAAAGTTGAGAAATGCCCGTATGATACGCCTTTTTTCGGTCATATGTACCTTGCGGATAACCTGAGAAAAGTTCTCAAAGGTGAGGCTGAACCGATTGTCACCGAGGCGGAAACAAAGAACGTTGCGGCGATACTCGAATTGTTCTATAAATCAGCCGAAAGCGGCAGAGAAGAATACATAAAATAAATTGGTTTTAAAAAGAGCGGCTGTATATTAAAACTGCCGCTCTTTCTTGATGCAAACATACTCAGTCGCACAAAGTGCGCCCGAGCATATCCGTTTCGGTTATCTTTCCGTCCGATACGATAAATGTTTTCACCTCGAACGGAGAAAGCGATACTGCAAACTCCGTCTTGCCTATAATGACGCTGCATTTTTGCGGCTTGTCCGATGAATTGTACAGACGAATCAATGTGCCGCCATTAAACTTTTTAAGTGCCGACATGATAACGTGTCTGTTATCTATGCGCACAGGGTCATACTCGATCTTGCCGCCGATTGATGGAAAATACGCAAGAACAAGCGGCGGCCGATTGAATATTTCCGCAGAGGCATCGACAAACTCTTCGTTGATACATAATCTAAAATCAAAGTATCTTTCGCCAATATCTATATGATTATATTCTCTGTCATCGGGCGCAAGTTCAACCCCGTCAACGGGATGAGCCGAATAAACAGGTGTGCGCAAAAGAGACAACCTTATTTCGCTGTCGGCAAAGCTGCCCCCATACGTTCCGGAGTTCAAAACGCTTACGCCGACAGTATCATCTTTTAAGCCGCACCATTTTTGAAATACGCTCTCCAATCCGCTCTTTCGGGTTTCCTCTGTGCCGAACATAGTCTGACAATACGCTTTTGCCGAACGGTCAAGATTTGTTTCCACGCACAGCTTGTACATAACATTTTCATCATTCGACAGCACTCTTATATTAATATCGAGATAATCCGAATATTTTGAAAAAGTATATGTCATAACCGCGCTTGAATTATTATATTTCAGCACGGATTGAATCTTTGTACGCACATCTCCGTTCTCAATAACTCTCGGTGGTTCGGTCGGTTTAAACTCACCTATACATTCGTCAAAGCTGTCAACCTCCATTCCCCACGGATCGGCGTTATCACGAAAGGCTTTTATTTTTATTGATTTTATAACTTCTTTGCCGTTATATAAATATTCGTTTATTGTGCCGCTGTACTTATCGAGTTTTATTTCAAGCCGTTTATTTTTAAGTATTATGCTTCCTCCGCTTTCAGTATGCGGAATCTTCTTCATAAAATTTTTGTTCAATTCAAGCTCACAGTCAAACCGAGTAATGCTCATCGGTGCAGCAACGGTATGAAACACCACTTTTTTACGCCAATCCATACCGTGTGCACTGTCCTCTTGTTCTATCTGGCACGGCACATATTCATTATCCGTGTTTCTGACCTTGACATCAATAACGCCGTTGTTCGGGTCATTTTGCTCCGCAAGCTGAAATTCAACCTCGAAATCCGCTTCAAGCGGATACGGATGCGGATTGTATATCATAACGGGAATTTCATCCGTTTTTGCCTTTTTCTGACCGCGGCACAGCGCAAAGAATGACCTTGTAATGAGCCTGTCGAGAATTTCCTTTCCGAACCCGATAAGGTTTAAGGCATCGTTTTCAACTTTTTTAATCGCCGTCCCCGGCAGTATGTCGTGAAATTCACAGAAAAGCAAGGCTTTCTCCGCCTCGTTCAAGTCCCTTTCGTCATATTTTATTCCACTTTGCCAAAGCATTTCTTCACATAACGAAAGCATATTTTCCAGCCTTCTGTGACCTTGCTTTACTCTTGCCATTGACGTATAACATCCGACCATACAATGCACGAGTGATGTGTCAACGGTTTTTAATTCGGATTTGTCAAGCTCATCAAAATATGAATCAAAGTCCGAATGTATTATCTCGGTATCACTGCACCTTTCCGCGAAATCGTTAATATCGTTCAAATCCTTTTCACTCGGTCCGCCGCCGTGATTGCCTATTCCCCACGTCAGAGCGTTCAGACGACGCGTCGGAAAGTCGCGGTTATAACCGATAACGCGTTCGAGTGCTTCACCTTTCGGGGTGTTATACCATTCATATAATTTAAGGGTATTTATTTCACTGTTGTCAAAACCTTGCCAGACAAACACCCCACATTTTCTCTCGCGCGGACGGAGATACGCATAATTGTCATATCCGCATTTTTTAAGTATCTGAACAAGACCCCTTGAATGCCCAAACGCGTCAAAACCGATTGCCGTTTTTGGAATCTTTCCGAAATATCGGGTAAAGAAATCATTCCCGACATTTATTTGGCGTATGACCGATTCTCCGCACGGCATAAGAACATCGGGCTGTAAGTACCATCCGCCCATTATTCGCCACTTTCCGTCACGAACGAGATTTTGTATTCTTTTGAACAGTGTCTCGTCATTATCTTTTATCCATTCGTACAAAACCGATTCGTTATGATTGAATACAAATCCGTCATATTTCTCACAAAAATCAGCCGCAATTTTAAATGTTGACAAAGCCTCGCCGATGCCCTCAGTTCTCTGCCACAACCATACAGGGTCAAGGTGGGCGTTGCATATAAGATGTATCTTTCGCATAAAAATCTTCTTCCTTTTTTGTTATTGAATATATTATACACGTATCGGGTTCTTAAGTAAATACACAAACGGGACGAATTTTTTCAAACCGTGTCCGCTTTTTTATCCTCGTCAGCTATTGACTTAACCCAAACATTTTGTTAAAATGTTTGTATAAAAATAAATCAGGGTGATATGAATGAAATTCGGCAATAATTTTGATGAACTTGTATATCCGGCTGACTGGGATATATACCCCATGCTCGAGCTTACAACCGGACGATACCTTATTCGCATAGAGAGAATATCATATATCCCGTCAGGAAAGCACGTCATAGGCAGGCACGAGCATCCGAATTTTGAATTTCATTTTTGCAGCGGCGGATTCGGAACGGTTATAATAGGCGACATTCGTCACGATATTCACCCCGGAAATTTTTATATAACCGGACCGCACATATTTCATTCGCAATTTTCGGACAGCGAAAATCCGAATTGTGAATTATGTCTTATGGCTGAACTTTCTCCTCTTCATAAAAGTGCGAACACCCAAAACGGCTTTTATAGCGACCTTGACAATATTCTCGATATAATAACCGAGAATAAAGATTTTTTCGGCACTGACGAAAACAGCGCCGCAACGGTTCTCGAAAACATCCGTCAAAATATGATTTCGGGCGGCGGAACAATGAATACATCGGAATTTTGGCTTGATATTTTGAATACATTCATATTGACGGCGAAAAATATTTGCTCCCTGCCTCAATCATTATCCGTGACAAGCGGCAGCGAAAATCTCGATTCAAAACGAATATCATATCTCGACAGCGTGTTTCGAGGTTATCATGATGCAATGTCGCCCGAGATTGCCGCCAAAAACCTTTGCATATCCGTTCGGCATCTCAACAGGATTGTCGAACGGCTTTTCGGTATGTCATTTAAGCAAAAGTACATTCAATCCAGGATGCACCTTGCGGCGGATTTGCTCGAAAGCTTTGACAACATAACAATTGACGAGCTTTCTCAAAAGCTGAATTTTAATTCAGCTCAATACTTTTCGCGGACATTTAAAAAATTTTACGGGGTCTCTCCGTCCGAGTACAGAACCGGCCGGCGATAATACGCACATTGTTCAGCAGCATCGTACAATCGGTCATAAGCCTTATGATATTTTGCGTGTCTCGTATCCCGGATGCCTTCACTTGACAAAAGTGCGGATTTCGGATATAATATATGGCATATGATCGTAAACAGGAGGGTTCATTATGATGAAAATTAAAAGGCTGGTATCAGTCTGCACAATGACCGTTATGTTAGCTTGCTGTGGGTTCAGCGCTTCAGCGAGAGAGTTATTTACGGACGTTCCCGAAAGCGAATGGGCTGCGCCTTATATCTATAACCTTGCCGACAGAGGTATAATCGGCGGTTACGGCGATGGTTCGTTCTTGCCGTGGAACGAGGTTCAAAGATGCGAATATGCAAAAATGCTTGTCAATATTACCGGGATTCCGATGGTTCCGAGTTCGGTATCGCCGTATTCCGATGTTCCTTACGGAGAGTGGTTCTTTCCTTATGTAAATGCGTCAACGGCGTATATGACCGGGTTTCAGGCATCGGACGGAACTCTGTACTTTTCGCCGACCGAGTCGGCATCGAGAGAAGATGTTGCCGTTTCGATGGTCAAGGCTCTCGGATTGGACATATCAAAGTACACAGACCCCAACGGATTTCTTGCCGCAAGGTTTGGGGACTGGCAGGACGTTTCATCATTTAACCGCCCGTATATATGCGCTGCGGTGGATAACGGAGTTATAACCGGTGACGTTCCGCAGGACGGCGTAGGCACATTCAGACCTCACGACCCGATTTTGCGTGCGGAGATAGTCTTTGTTCTCTATCGTGCGTTTCCTGACGGAAATGCACCTATGTAAGTTATATATAATATTTTGAAAGGGGCAGCGATATGCCAAATGTAACCGAAATTTTCGGCAGTATGGTATTTAACAACGCCATAATGCGCGACAGACTTCCAAAGGAAATTTATAAACAGGTAAAGCGTACAAAAGAAGAAGGTGTAACACTCACCAAAGAGGTTGCCGATGTTGTCGCAAACGCGATGAAGGATTGGGCAATAGAAAAGGGTGTAACGCACTTTACACATTGGTTTCAGCCAATGACGGGCATCACTGCCGAAAAACACGACAGCTTTTTAACCCCCGACGGTGAAGACAAGATTATTATGGAGCTATCGGGAAAGGAGCTTATCAAAGGCGAAACGGACGCGTCGAGCTTTCCGTCGGGCGGCTTGCGCTCGACCTTTGAGGCAAGAGGTTATACCGCGTGGGATCCGACATCGGACGCGTTTATCAAAGACGGCGTTTTGTGTATACCCACCGTATTTTGTTCATACACCGGTGTTGCCCTTGACAAAAAGACACCTCTTTTGCGCTCTCGTGAGGCTTTGAATACCCAGGCTCTCAGAGTCTTAAAGCTGTTCGGTTTGGACGATGTTAAACGTGTAAACGTAACGGTAGGCCCCGAACAGGAATACTTTTTGATAGACAGAAAAATTGCGCTCAAACGCCGTGATATTACATATACGGGACGCACTTTGTTCGGCGCAATGCCGCCGAAAGGTCAAGAGCTTGACGACCATTATTTCGGCGTAATAAAGACAAGGGTTTCAGAGTATATGCGTGACCTTGACACCGAGCTTTGGAAGCTCGGAATCCGCGCAAAGACCAAGCACAACGAAGTTGCACCGGCACAGCACGAGCTTGCGCCCGTGTATGCCTCGGGAAATATAGCAGCGGATCATAACCAGCTTACCATGGAGATAATGAAAAAAGTTGCCGAAAAGCACGGTATGAAGTGCCTCTTGCACGAAAAGCCGTTTGCCGGTGTAAACGGAAGCGGTAAACACGATAACTGGTCTCTCGGAACGGACACGGGTCTTAACCTGTTAAAGCCGGGCAAGAACCCGATTGAAAACAAGCTGTTTCTCACATTTATGTGCGCTGTTATAAAAGCGGTTGACGATTATCAGGATTTGCTGCGTATTTCGGTCGCAAGTGCCGGAAACGACCACCGTCTCGGCGGAAACGAAGCGCCGCCGTGGATAATCTCGATATTTGTCGGCGATGATTTAAAAGAAGTTTTACGCTGTATCGCCGAGGATGAAAGCTATATGGCAAAAGAGCGCGAGATAGTGACGTCGGGCGTTGACGCTCTTCCGGATTTTGTAAAGGACACAACGGACAGAAACAGGACTTCGCCGTTCGCCTTTACCGGAAACAAATTCGAATTCCGTATGCCGGGTTCAAGCCTTTCAATATCCGGCCCGAACTTTATGCTCAATACCGCTGTTGCGGAATCACTCAGACAGTTCGCGGATATATTGGAAAAAGAAGATGATTTTTCGACAGGGGTTGATAAACTGCTCAGAAATACTCTCAAAAAACACGCGCGCATCATATTCAACGATGATAACTATTCCGACGAATGGGTCAAAGAGGCGAAAAGACGCGGACTTTTGAATCTTGCGTCCACCCCCGAGGCTCTTCCGTATTTCATCGCGGATAAGAATATAAAGCTGTTTGAAACACACGGAATCTTAACCCGTGACGAAGTTGTTTCGAGATATGAGATTATGCTTGAAAATTACAGCAAGGTAATAAATATCGAGGCCTTGACGATGCTCGAAATGGCGCGCCAGGATATTATCCCGGCGGTTTGTGAGTATATCAAGCTTTTGAGCGATGAAACCGCAGCGAAAAAACTTGTTTGTGCATCGGTGAATTGCTCTATGGAAGAAAATCTGATTTCCGCACTTTCAGATAAACTTTCGGCATTGTTCGAAAACCTTGAAGAACTCGACAAAGAGGTGCACACGGCACATAATATGTCGGGCGCACAAAAGGCTGCGGAATATTATCACGACACCGTTTTGGCGCGAATGGAAAAGGTTCGCGGTATTGCGGATTACATGGAGGTCTATACGGCAAAGGAATACTGGCCTTTCCCGACCTACGGCGACCTTTTGTTCAGTATTCAGGAATGATTAGACAATACAAACAAATTAATCGGAACGGCATAAAACCGTTCCGATTTTAATGACATTTAAAGACAACTTTTGGGAGAATGAATATTAAAATGAAACATAAAATACTCAAACGCACAGGCGCGGCGCTGTGCGCACTCGGCTTGACTTTGACGGCTCTTTCGTCCGCTTATGCAAAGGGCGAGCCGTCGTTTTGGGCGGAGAACGAAGTAAATTCCGCAATAGAAAAAGGTTATGTTCCCGAGGATTTACAAGATTTGTACACAACGGACATAACAAGGTTACAGTTCGCACGTCTCGCGGTAAGCTTTCTTGCCGACATAAAAGGCACAACCGTTGAAAAAATGACGGCGAACACCGCTGACGCGCCTTTTTCGGACACCAATGACAAAAGCGTTGCCGAGGCATACGCGCTCGGCATTTTAAACGGCAGAGGCAACGGCATTTTTTCGCCCTATGACACAATAACCAGAGAAGAAGCAGCAAAGGTTCTTGTGCTTACATACAAGGCGTATATCGGCAGAGAGATTCCTCCGCCGAACCTTATGCTGACGTATAACGACACCGAAGAGATTTCGGGTTGGGCGGCGGATTATGTCCGCATCGTGACCGATTTCGGAATAATGAAAGGCGACCAAAACAATTGCTTTTTGCCTTTTTCGGAATACACAATCGAACAGAGCATAATAACATTCGAGAGAATATATAAGATGATTGACGACGACGAATCACAACAGCCCTCGTTTGACAATACAAATCCCAAAATCGAAAATATGCTCTATGTAAAAGACGGACGGCTTGTCAGCGGCAGCGATGAGAATGAAGTTATTTTAAACGGCGTAAACCTCGGAAGCTGGCTTATGATGGAGATGTGGATGTGTCCGATAGAGGCAAAAGACGAACAATTCTCATATTCCGACGCAATCGGTGTGTTAGAGAGCCGTTTCGGTCGGAAAAAGGCAGAAGAACTGATTACCCTGTATGAAGACAGCTTTATAACGGATGACGATTTTGCCAAAATCGAGGCTCTCGGATTTAACTGTGTCAGAATTCCGTTCTGGTACAGAAACTTTATGAACAGCAGCGGCAACTGGTTTACGGTCAGACATGATGACAATGACGGGTTTAAACGCTTGGACAAAATTATCGAACAATGCGCCGCTCACGGTCTTTATGTCATACTCGATATGCACGGCTGTCCCGGCGGTCAAAGTATGAATCAAAGCACGGGCGTTGCCGGCAAAAACGAGCTTTATAACAATGAAAATAATCTTACCATAATGGAAAATCTGTGGGTTGCGATTGCCGAAAGATATAAAGATAACCCGGTTGTTGCCGCATATGATATAATGAACGAGCCGATGAATAACGGCGGTTATACCGGCACAAGAGCATGGCAGGCAGGCAGCGGTGACGCGATACGGCTTACCAACAACGTCTATGACCGAATGATAAAGGCAATACGAAAGACGGGCGACACCCATGTCATAACCGTTGAGGGAATATGGAGCATATATAACCTGCCCGACCCCGAAACCATGGGGTGGGATAATATGATGTATCAGCTGCATCTGTATGATGTAACAAAATCAAATATAGACGGCAGGCTCAAAGAAATGACCGAGCTTGCGCGCGAAAAATACAAAACGGCAATTCTTGTCGGCGAATATAATAATAAAGAGGGACAGCGTTATGCCTCGGGTCAATATGACGAGATAGGTTTAAACCGCGTCAAATGGACGTACAAGGCGGTAAATGCGTGGTATGACGGCTGGGGTCTTTATAACAAGAATATTAACCGCGTGGATATAAAAACCGCGGATGAGAGCGACATTAGGGCGGCATTCGGTGAAGAAATGCTTACCGACAACGGATTTATGCTCGACAGCCGTGAATATAACAAAATTATGAAATAACAAAACTGCGACCCTCAAAAGCTTGACTTTTGAGGGTCGCATCATTTTCCGTACTCTTTTACATACTCCTTTTATGATTTACGGTTCAAATATCGATAACGCATTAATTATTTTTGGTTATAATCACGCTGTTATCATTCTCGTTCCATTCCACGCTTGCGCTGAGTCTTTCCGAAATAAATCTTATCGGTGTATATGTGCGGTCATTTTCGAGGAATGCGGGGCTGTCGAGTTTAACGGCTTCGCCGTTGACCGTTGCGTATTCCGCTCCGATTGTGATTAATATTGTCACATCGCCGCCGTCTTTGTCCTTGCCCTTAATTGTGACAAGCTCTTTCTCCTCGTTCCAGCTTACAACCGCGCCCAGGCTTTCGGCAACAAACCTTGACGGAAGCATCGTCCTGTTGTTTCGGATAAGCGGCGCAACATCATTGATTTTTGTTTCACCGAAAACGGTTGCCTCTTTTTTGCCTATCGCAAGCACGATTTTGCTCTTTGAATCATCAACGGGTTCAACCGTCCATTTTGCATACAAAGTCATTGAAGAAGTAACTTTTGTATCGGGGTCAAACTTATTATTTAAAGCTTTATCCGTATACCAGCCGTCAAATATAAATCCGTCTTTGGTCGGTTCTTGAATTTCGCCGACTTTTGTATTTCTCTTAACGCTCTTTTGAGCTATGTCGCTGCCGCCGTTGGTGTTGAACCGAACAACAAACGAGCTTGACGAATGTCCTCCGCCCGATGACGGTCTTGACTGTCCGCTTATCGTTATAGCATTGTCCGACCTGTACATCTTTTCTCTTACGCCGTCTTTATCCATTTTTATCTTTGTATCATCCTCAATTATCGCGCCGTCCTCTTCATAAGGCACGGGCCATAACAGCGAGCTGTCAAATTCAACATACAAGTTTGCGTTTCCGTAAACATTGCTGCTGTTACCCGACAATACAAATTCCACGGTCTTATCATCGATTCTCCGGGCACTCTCTATCATAACATCATCGCTGCCGACTATATTCCAGTGCGCCTTCCAATTCGAAAGAATTTCCTTTTTTGCATCTTCGTCCGATTCAGCATCATATTGTGCGCGCCATTCGGACGGAAATTCATCACCGTCGGCAAACATACCGTAATTCGTTTTAAGCGTGATTTTTTGTCCATCCTCTTTGCCCTTTGCAATCGTGCTTTCGGAAGAGAGCGTTAATATAATAGGCTGATACTCACTCTCGAGACACCATGACGCATAATATACACCCGGATTCAGCACATAGTTGGGTTGAGGATATGAAAACGTCAATCTGCTGCCGCGGTGTTCCTTCCACCCGGTAAACACATAGCCGTCCTTTTTGGGAATTTCGGGAAATTCAACCGTATCAAACGCCTTTTTGTCCTTTATTACCTCATACGGCTCCGGTTCAATCGGTATTCCGTCATCGTCATATGTCGGCACATCCGAATAGAATATGACATCGTATACCGCCTCATCAAAATACAATGCGTATCTTCCGAGTTTGTCCGCCTCAAAAGAAACACCGTCTGTAATCGCATTAGAATTCACTTCTGTCGGCTCGGCACCTGCGGCGATATAGTACAGCCTGAAATTTCTTCCGAGCGTTTGACTGCGGCCGCCGTCTGACTTAGGCATTGTAATTTCGACCTGCATTTTATCTATAGCGGGATACGGATTTTCGGCATCGGTTGTCTTAAAATCATATGTCAGCATATAGTCATAGTCTTTGCAAATACCGAACAAATTTTCTGACGGGGCTTTGAGCTGTGGCTCTGTATCCAATTGAATTTTATCATCACCCGAAAAATATGTTCTTATTGTTGCGCGAGTATGTATAGCTTCTCCGTCTTTTGTGTAGATATTGAAGTTGTTAAGTTTAATCGGCGTTTCGGCTGACGCATTTATTGCGCCTGCCAGTATTACCAATACTCCGATTAGTGTAAATAGCTTTCTTTTCATAGTTATAACCTCCCATTTACTATTATTTTACCAGTAAACATAGAAATCGTCAAGTATATAAATGTAAATTTTTTATCATTTATTAAATTATTTCCTCCGAGCGACCTAATTTGAGGTTTTAAAGTCAATTCGTACTTTGTATCGCTCTCATATCCGTCAATATTTTCCGTTTCGGGCGAATAAACGGTAAGCCTGTTTCCGTTCACCGAATATTCGGGTTCTATTGCCGAATTGTTCGGGGTTTTAAGTGAGATATTCCCCGATAACGATGATTCCCGTATATTACTGTTAAACATAACGGTTATATCCTGGGTTTCACTATGCCCCACAATAGGACTTATGCTAAAATCCACTGTTTTGACAACACTGTTGTTACTTGCGGTCAATATCGTTTTATCCGAACACTCTTTTTCTCTTCCCGTTATCGGCTCTGTTATTTTAACATCGTTCAATGTAACGGACGAGCCGTTATTAACATCATCGGTAACTTTAACATAAAGTTTTAATGTCGTACCTGCCTTAAATCCTTTTGAGGCGTAAGCCCTTTTAACCACGGGCGTTAAATCAAACGGAATTGTAACGGTTTCGTTTCCGTTTCCGCCCGAAAAGTTTTTGTCAAGCAATGAACGATTATCTATATCCACAAGCCAACTTTTCGCCATTGTATTAAACGCAATATTATAATTATTCACCGCGCTTATCATACTTTTCGGTTCCGAACTCTCGGCATCGGACACCCCAAGCTCTATTGCAACCTGATTTCTTTTGTCCGTTTTCATTGTTACATCCGCAACAAGCAACGGCGTATAATCCTTTTGCGGCTCTATGAAATAATAGGCACTGAAAACAGGGCTGCGTTTGGTTGTTGCGCCCGACACGGCGCTTACGTTGCCTAATGCGTCATACGGCACCCACACATATCCGTTTGTGTAATTCGATACATTTGTCCCCCACGAATTTGCTATTTTAAACGCCCCTGTTTCACCGCTGTCGCGGCGGCTGTTTCCGTTTACGTCAACCCAAAAGTCATCATCATAACCGACAACGGTCATAGCGTGTCCGCCGAGTTCGGTATCCGATGCATACCGACAGCCCCATACTCTTCCCGTTGTATTTTTTGTATAGTTAAAAGAATTGACAAATGTCGGGATTGTTACAACATATCCGTTTGACAAAATTCTTTTGAGGTTGATAACGCCTTGCGTTTCGGAATTTACCGTTGACGATGTATTTATATATCCGTATGTTATTTTTTGCGGTTTATTATAAATTGCTTTTGTCCATGTATCGGCGGAGGTACACCAGCCTTTGATGTTAGATGTGTTCATCGCAGATGAAAAGTCATTCGCCGACGGCGCGCCATAGCTCATTACCGCCGCACATGCCTCATCATAAAACGTAGGCACGTTAAGACCGCCGTTTATCAGAGTATATGTGAACCGCGGCGACATAATATTGGCGTTTACCGTGCCGCCCGATGCGGTTTTTGCATTTAATCCGCGTACAGCACAATTATTGTTTGTAAGCTGATAATATGTCAGCGACCACGCAACACATGAATTCATGCTGCCTTGATTGCCTATCGGCGGGAAAGTAAGTGATTGGCTTACATCAACCGCACTGGTCAGAGGAAACTCGCTCGGCGCAACCGAACCGCCCGAGCTTTGACCCGGATAAACATATGTCATTTCACTTCCCAACTCTGCCGCTTGAACCTCTTCCTCTGTATCGGCATATGTCACCGCTCGGTTTTCAGTGCTTTCTTCCGTCCTGTTCAAAGCTTTTGAATTCGGCTTAACATCAACTATCATGGGAATTTTGGCATTAAATGCATCCCATTGCTCCTTTGTCATCGTTGCCAAGCCCCGTCCGAATTCATCGCACGAAACCTCATCGGTCTCGTCATCCGCAAATATTATTGTGCCTGTCTGAAAAATCAGTAAAAAACAAATTAATAAAGCAGACCGCTGACAAAGTTAAAGTCAGCGGTCAAATTTTTTGTAAAAAACCTTTTC
>URAN01000037.1 GCA_900545865.1 uncultured Eubacteriales bacterium | reverse complement strand
AGGGAGAAATAATAAAAATCAGCCCCTTTCTGACTGATTTTTATTATACGTGAAATAAATGACGCGTAATGAAGTTAAGAATATAGTAAGTCGTATGCCATATAACACGCCGATCGTATGGTATAATGATGATAGCAAAACACAGAACTGTCCTATTGTCTTTTTTGATGAAGAGGCAACTCAACAGGCAAAAGAAAGAGAGCGGCAAAAATGGATAGATGAGCAAACTGACAAATTAATGCAAAGTCAAGAACAATCAAGCAGCACCGTTCAAACGGCAGTACCACAGCGATTCTCTCCTAATACATTGAACAAATCCGCTGACAGCAACGATGATTTCGGTGTAATTGTCCCCGATAAATGTTCAGCGTATAAAATTGCTCAAGCTTTTATCAGAACCGTTTGTATAAAGGTTTACGGAGAGGCAATCTATATCTATACAGGGTGCTACTATAAGAAATTGTCCGATTCGGATGCTAAAAGAACGATAGTACAATTTTGCCGCGAAAGCATCAGAAAAATCGGAACATCCAAATGTCTGGCGGACATTCTCGCATTTGTCAGGCATGAACCAACTCTGATATTTGAGCCAACCGATGAGAATACACGCTTTGTATCATTTAAGAATGGTGTTCTTGATATTGGTGACGGAAAGTTATATCCGCATAACAGTAGGTATTTCACAACGTACTGTATTGAATGTGATTACTGCAGCAGCAAAACATTTACGCCAAACTTTGATAGGTTTTTAGCAGGCATCACAGGTTCGGACTCATTACTCCAAGAGCGAATATATCAAATGATAGGATATATTTTGACTCCCGATACAAGCGCAAAGGTATTGTTTCTGCTTCAAGGCTGTTCAAATTCGGGTAAATCCGTTTTATCATCGTTCATACGCAGTCTTTTTAACGAAGACTCTGTATCGGACATAGACATTCATGAACTCAGCGAAAGATTTGCCGCATCCGATTTAGAAGGGAAAGCCTTATGTATATCTCCGGATTTGCCTTCCGAACCGTTGGATGCAAAATCGGTCAGCAAGCTTAAACAATTCACCGGCAACGATATTGTATCCGCTGATGTAAAGTATAAAGACCGAGTAAAATTCAGATGCGTGGCGGACTTTATTCTCGCAACAAATCATCCCCTTTTAACCAAAGGGGATGATGAAGCGTTCTTTCGCCGAATAGTACAGATTCCTTTTAACTATTCCGTGCCGAAAAAGCGGCAAGATTATTGTCTTTTGGATAAATTTCAATACGAAAAATCGGGCGTTGTCTCGAAAGCAATAAATGCGTATTATCAGCTAAAACAGTGCAATTATACTTTTGCGGGAGAGTATGACCTAAACTCTGTTTACGGTATATATCACACCAATACCACAGACACAAACATAACTGCAATGATATATTCGTACTTAGTTAAAAATTTTAAAAAGGCTGATGATAACGGAATTTATATGACCGATGTGTATAATGATTTTATAAATACGTATGAGGTAAGCATATCACTTAATGCATTTTCAAAATGTTTTACACGATATGCGGAAAAAGAATTTGGAGCGGCAAAGCAAAGAAAACGTAAACCCAGTACCGAAAATCCTGTGAGTTACATTTTCGGAATAAGCCGAAAAAATTAATAAACTCAATTACATATTATATAAGCGATAAACAATTCATCCTTGTATAAAAAAACAATATTTGAGAATATTAAAATAAAATGAAAGGAGCACAAAACTTTGCGAATTACGATAAATCAAGACCTTAAAATAATTCAGCTCTGGGTTACACAAAAAGAAAACAACAGCACTTGTTTTAACGAAAAAGTTCGCAAAGCTGTTGCTTCTTTACCGAATTGCGAAAAATTTAAAACCGTGATTTATGTGTCCGGCACTCAATCTTTGGTTGATTCAACCTATGATATTTTAAAGCGAAATCGACTAATTCCTATCTAAAAATAGAAATAATTACAACTCCCAAACAGTTCGCATAACTGTTTGAATTGGCCAATCCCGAATTTTGCGGTTTACACAAAACGAGGAATTGACCTACTAAAGGCGGTTGCATAAATTTTCGTTAAAAAAAAGGGGTGTAAAAAAAATTCTCAACCGCCTCTAAAAAAAATTCCATTATTTTTTTGACCTCAACTATTGACAAAAAATCAATTTTTATGACAGGAGTAAAGCTTTCGCTTATTTTTATCCGTTTTCAACCCTTTACCTTTTAAATATAATTCAGATACCCAATTCGGTAAACGTGTATTTGTTTATATAGTGACAAACCGCGTTTTCGTAAGCAACATAAATCAATTCGTTTTTCTCGTCAACCGCCGCGTGCGGATAGAAGAATGCACTGTCCGCATCATCTGTATAACATACGAACCGCCAGGTCTTGCAATTATCATCGCTTATTTGAATTTGCAGCTTTTTTCTGTCCTCGAACCCAAGACTTTTACACACATTTGAGATAAACAAAATTTTATCCCGCACTTTTATTAACGTAATCTTGGTGTTTACATTGTAAATATCAAGATTACCGTTATGCTTCCACGTTCGCCCGAAATCAAAGCTTTCGGCACAGTTTATATATGGCTTGCTGCTGTCGCGCATATACATAATAATGTGTCCGTCCTCGGCCTCGACACAGTTCGGCTCCCATAAATCTGCCGAATTCGGCGGATTTTTATCCCTGTTTGGGTCGGAATAAAACGTTTTGGTATCAATTCTGAAATCACCGCACGGAACATAGCTTTTTCCGCCGTCGGATGAAATAACAACGCCGCAAATATGCTGTGTTCCTTTCCAAAACTCTTTATCGCCGAACGGCGGAAATTCACCGAAATCGTCATATAATTCCATATGATAAATGGGAAAAAGCGTTTCGCCGTTGCTCGTTTTAATTCTGCGTCTTAAGCACAGTCCATTTGCATAAGGAGCAATCATAACGGGCTTTGACCAGCTTTCGCCGTTATCATAAGTATACGAAACAAGGGTCTGAAGCTCTTTATAAGGACAATCGCCGTTATACGTATGCACGACCATCATCGGCGCGTCATATCCCAAATGTGGGAGCATTGGGACGGCATTAAGCAAGACGGTACATTTTGGAGCAAAGAGATGAACTCATTCAATCATTATGCATATGGCGCTGTGTATGACTGGATATTCGGTGTTGCCGCAGGTATAAACCCGTTGGAAGACGATGCCGGTTACAAGCACATTCTATTAAAGCCTCACCCGGATAAGCGGATTGGGTTTTTAGAGGCATCCGTTGAAACGCGGTTCGGCAAGCTTTCCTCTCACTGGTATTATGATAATGATAAAGTAAGATTTGAGTTTGACATTCCCGCTGAGTCAACTGCCGAAATCATCTTGCCTGACGGAACACACAATACCGTTATCGGCGGAAAGCATATATTCTTTTGTCTATAGTTCAGGCTCAATCTTTGCCGTTTTAGCAAGAATGATCTGCATAATAAATGAGCTCGCCGCGATGGTTATTTTATACTATATTACACTTAAAAGGGCTGAAAACCATAGTTCGGCTTTCAGCCCACAAAAACTACTTAGATTATATTCTCATTTCGGAGTAAATTTCGAAGTCTACACAAAATGAGGGATTGTCCCTAAAATATAAAAACTATAAGCTTTTATACCATGCACCGTTCAAGATATTGATTACCTCGCTAAGTTCGCTCGGTTTACTCCTCACAAGCCATAATTCGGAATATTCGTCAAGCCATTTTTTAAAATTAACATCGCATTTTATATTATACCCGTCAATTCTTGCGCATAAGTATATTACGATCAAAAAGCCTTCTGCCGCGCATATCATTTCACGCTTTATCGTTTCATCCGAAAATGCAAGATTTTTTATCTCGGCACAAATACTGTCCATTTTATGTATCGCGTCAGCATAATCATCATACGGCTTTTTTGATTTTTCGTCGGCATATCCCTCTATAACCTTTCGCCAAGAGAAAACATTTTTTATATCGGATATTTTCGCGACAATTTCGACCGTTTCAGAGTTACCGTAAATTTGAGTTGATACTTCTGTTCTGAAATCCTTATCCGCAATTATTTTTTTATTCCACGCAATTGCCGCGCTCAAAACTATACCGTACATCGCAGCTGTAATACTTGCGATATTTCCGTGATCACCCCAGTTTGTAATCAAAAGTCCGTCAGCATTAAACCTATATCCGTATTCGGCAAGTTTTGATATGTTACCCTCTTCTGTAATTATATCCTCTGAAAACGTATCCCACGAGCTTGTACCGGGGCAGACTATTTGTCGCTTTCCGCTCTGTGACATTTTTTCAAAATTGTCGATTTGCGGGTCTTTGGCATAGCACCAATTCAAAAAGATAATATTATCCGACAACTTATCAATATATTCGGGATGTTGAAGAATTATATCTCCCCACATCATAACCGTCTTACCTTTTTGATTTAAGTATTCGGCAATTTTGCTCACAAAATCAACATAAAGTTTTGCTTTGTCTTTACCTTTATTAACGCCTGTCCCCAAATCAAATGTTTCATCGCAACAGATATTAAACGTATCGCTTGACGAACATTCAAGATATTGGTCAATTAAGCTTTTTATAACCTCAAAACTTTCAGAATTCGTTGGGTCAATTGTATGATGCGGAAGGCGTTCAAGCAAATAATGTGACTGTGGAACATAATCGGGCAGTTCTGACAGATGTTTGTATTTTCCCTCTGCCAAAAGATGATACAAATGTCCGAATGTGGATATTGACGGTATCAAATCGATAAACTTTGACTTACAATATGCATCCAATTGCTTTATTTCATCTTTTGTCAAATAACCGAGTTTTTCTCTGCAAAATTCATATTCTTTAAACTCAAAGGTGTGTTCAATGTAAAGCTGTAAGGAATTCATCTTATAGTATGCAATGGTATCGACAAGCTCTTTTAATGTTTCAAGAGTCGGAATCTTGCCGCGTGAAACATCGTGATATAAACCTCGATATTTCATATCGGGTTTATCACATATTTTCTGACAATAAACTATACCACCATGTTCGCCGAGCAACCGTTTCAGCGTTTGCAGCGCGTAAAACGCACCATTTGCACCATCAGATAAAATTTCAGCCTTATCATCTTCTATCTCAATTGTATATTCCTCGCAATATTTGTTTCCCATATTTATATAAACCGGAAATCCGTTTCCACAATTCTCACGAATTCTGTATGCTTCGACAACAACACGCTTGTCGGCTTTATCGTTAAAGCTCCATTTAATCTTATTTAAGTCAACGGTTTTGTCATATAAAAACCTGTTTTTAACCTCAGGAATAATACTCATTTTAATCTCCTTATTTGTCATCCTGTTAAGACATAAATTTTACAAAAATTTTTATCCAAAAACCCACGTTGAAATCGAATTGGGCAAAAGTTCACCATACCACCATTTTTCGTCGTAAAAATACTGCATCTGAACCTTATTTTTATTCGTATTCGTCAAAACAAGCACATGAGAACCATCTTTGTTCACAGCCGCTGTTCCTATAATCGGAAAGTCGTGATTATTTCTCGAATAATAACACATTGGCTGATAATCGCCGTTTATCTCAACAGGATATATCTTTGCCCCACGCTTTATGAATCTGGAAAAATGCATAAAAGCGTGATACTGTCCGCTGTACTCTATCTCACCGCTTTGCGAATTCAGTGTTGCAAGTCCGCCACACCAGAACGGTCCGACATTGGGTTCACCCCATTCATCAAGCAGCAAGTTCCAGCCGGTAAAGCTTTCCGCACCGCAATTTAACGACCTTCCTATGACGATTCCCCACTTGCACCAATCCACATCATAGTTATCGGTAAGCCGAGGTCCGCCCTCTGTATAATGCCATTTTAAATTCGGAAATTCTTTCTTTAACTCTCCCGCCATTTCGGGCGTACCGTCATAATAATGGAAGGCAATCGCATCGCAAACATCAATCAGATTCGAGAAATCTTTGAGCTGACTTTTAACCCTCGTCCAACCGGCAAAACTATGATCATACATCCATATTTGGGTATCCATTCCGTTTTCGTTTAATTTTTTTCGCAATATACTCACGAATTCAGCCTCAGTATCCGGGTGCCAAATACATGCCGGCATACATCCGAAATGATGCGTTTCCGGTTCATTTTGCGGTGTAACGGCACCTATCGAAATTCCCTGTTCTTTATACGCTTTGAGAAACTTTATTATATAATCCGCATAACAGTCTATGTACTCGGAACGCATATATCCGTCATACATCGTTCCGCTTGTTTTCATCCATCCGGGCGGACTCCACGGTGACGCAAAGAATTTTAAATCCTTTTTATGCGCCACGACCTCACGCAGCATCGGGATAATAAATTCCATATCTTTTTCTATCGAAAAAGACTTTAACTCCATATCCTTTTTATCGCAGTATGAATATACGTTCGGCGAATAATCGCTTGACCCTATTGAAACCCTGGCAACGGACAGGTTCAGTCCGTTGCCTCCGTATATATCGGTTAAAAAATCATTTCTGACATTCTCGGGCATAAGAGATAATTCATAGCAAGAGCTTCCCGTTATTGCAACACCGAATCCTGTAAAACTTTCACACATCGGTGTTTTCGAGACCGAAACAACACATAAATTATCAGATTTCTCATTGTTATAGAATAGCGCCTTTTTGGCAAATACGTTCTTTTCGTTTGTTGTGTATAATGTTGCTTTCATATTATTCATATTCCTTTATAGTTTTGACATCAGTATTTTATTTAAGATTGGTTGTTACAACGGCAGTTTTAAGCCCGTTGGATATTGCATATACTTTCAATGCTCCCGCAGTTTCACCGACCTGTACCGCAACGGTACAACGTCCCGATTTCATTCGGCGTTCGGTGCATTGCGGTGGTACATGATCACATATATCTGCGCCTGTTCCTATTACTCTACCGAAAGAGTTTGCTTCAAATCTGACCGTCGGTTCGGCATCGGGAACCTCTCTGCCGCTCGAATCAACGCATACACAGCTGAAAAGCAATATATCACGCCCGTTTGCTTGTTTAACCGTGTTTTCGGGGATAAGTTCAAGCGCAACCGGCTCGCCGGTTGTTTCGATAAATTCCTCGGCACATTTCTTTCCGCCGTTTCTACCAATAGCTCTGATTCCGCCCGGCTCATAATCGACAATCCATTCACCATGACCGAATCGTTCGATTTTTTGCGCTCCGAGCGATTTTTCGTTCAAGAAAAGTTCAACCTCATCACAATTTGTATATACCCAAACCTTTATCGGCTCACTCTCTAAGCCTTTATGATTCCAATGCGGCAGGATATGCACCATAGGTGTATCACTCCAGTGCGATTTATTCTGATAAAACGCATCTTTTTTCTGTAAATACAAGTCTATCGCACCCGAAACGGAGCAAAGCCGAGGCCATACACACTCACCGCGATGTTCAAACGCAATCCATTGAAAGCTGCCCGATACCCACTCTCTGTCACACATAAATTTCCATGTTTTTTCTCTGCCCAAAAACCACGCATTGACATCAATGTCATAAGAGCTTGTGAACGCAGACGGGTCAAGATAAGAGCCGCGTGTTGTTGCCGTTGCACAACATTCAGTTGATACAAACGGCTTGTCCGGATAAAGCCTGTGAATATCATCGTATTGATTTAGGTTATAATTCACACCTATTACATCGACCAAATCAAGAACCGTGGAATTAATCGGGTCATTTGATACCGCCGTTGTTATCGGACGAGACGAATCAAGCCGCCGTGCCGCTGTAATCATATTTTCAGCAATCCTTCTTCCCTGCTCGGTTACATGTTTGGGTTCTTCGTTGCCTATTGACCACAAAATAACCGACGGATGATTTCGGTCGCGTTTAATCAGCGTTTCCAACTGAGATATTCCCTCGTCGGTGGATTCATACCAACGCGTCTCGTCCATAACAAGAATACCTTTTTTATCCAAGGCATCCATTGTTGCCTCGGCGTGAGGATAATGCGATGTACGATATGCGTTTGCTCCCATTTCTTTTATCAGGTCAATTCGGTATTCATATATGTTATCGGGAACAGCCTTACCCGTAATGCCGAAATCCTGGTGAGAACAAACTCCTTTCAGCTTTATTTGCCTGTCGTTTAGGATAAACCCTTTTTCGCTATCAAACCTAAATGTTCTGAATCCGAATGTATCCTCTGTTTCGTCAATAAGCTCGCCCGTATCGGTTTTATAAATTCGTGTGACAAGAGTATAAAGATTAGGCGCATCCGTATCCCAAAGTTTTGGCTCTTTTACATCTATGCACTGTGCAGCAACCGTTTTATCTTTAAAATTCGCGGTCATATCCGTTGAGGTCTGAGCAATCATACATCCTGAGGAATCGAGTATAATTGAACGAATGCAAATATTTTCATTTTTCATCGATGAGTTTATGATCGTTGTTTCAACATTAACGTTCCACTTATCTTCTGTCTTGACTGGGTTTATATAAACGCCCCAAAGGTCAACCGCAACAGGGTTTGTCTTGATAAGCCAAACGTGGCGGTATATTCCGCCGCCTTGGTACCACCAGCCCTCATGAGTTGAGCTGTCGGTATAAACCGCAAGAACATTTTCTTTGTCAAAATAGGCAATATCCGTTATATCAACCTCAAACGGCGTATAGCCGCAAAAATTGTGCTTCATCAAACACCCGTTGAGATACACGGTTGCATTTGTGGCAACCCCCTCAAAATACAGCGTTATACGTTTATCCGCATCCTCTTTATCCAACGTAAAGTGCTTTCTGTACCATGCGTTTTCGTATTTCAGATAACCGAGTGCCTGGGGATATTCTCGGCTCGGCATTTGGTCAATCACATAATCGTGCGGTAAGTTCACATCCTCCCACAGATCACCGCTCATCTTTGATGGATTATATGAATCCGATTCGTCTTTATAATCATACGCCGCCGCGTCGATTAACATTCTCTCGGTCTTTGAACCCATATAATCGGGACCTTTCATAACGGTATTTCGAACGCATAGGTCGCCGCGGTGGAACTTCCACCCTTTATCAAACAATATTTTTTCTCTCATTGCTCTACCTCTGTTGATTTTTTTGTTTTCCTCTGATTTTCAAACGTATAAACAGCCGCCGAAAAAAATCGGCGGTTGTTTTAATTATATCAAATTACCGTAATTTTTCAATACACAAAATTGCGGAAAATATGCACAAAACGGTTTATTTCGCTTTGGATATCGCTCGAAATTCCACGGTATTTTTAATTTTATTATAGCTGTTCAAATTTCGCGTCATCTATTTTATCATATCAACAACGGGTTTATAATCGTCCGTCCAGATAAATGAGCGCCATGTTTGTGTTCCCGAGGTTGTCGGCACGGCTTTTTCTATACTGAACTCAATCTCGTTCGGTACAGAAAGTTTATTCATCTCTACACCTCTTAAAACATCCGCGTTGTCAACTGTATCATAAACACCCTCAATGTAATTATACGTTGCGTTATCAACAGCACCCGTTGTGTTTGTGCCGCTAATCACGATTTTATACTCCGCCGCATCACTGTCTGTTTTGCTCGTTGCCGGAACCCACACCGTCGGCGAAGTTCTCTCGACTCCCGAGGCTGTAAATGACCTTCCGTCTATTTTCTTAAACATCTGCATATCGGAAATTGCAATCTCTCCCATTCCGCCTTTGAACTTCAAAGCAACCGAAACAGGGTTTGTCGCTTGTGCGGCTGAGTTTTGACTTTTAATATCGGAACTCATTTTCAGCATTGCGTATGAATCATCATCCGGAATTGTATTCAAAGTGAGCTTATACGTCATTTTGTCCTCCGACAACTCGCCTGTTGCCAACGCAGCGCCGTTTACATCGGTCAAAGTTATTTTGTTTGTCAAGGTTTCGGAAGCTTCGTTTACCGGCTCGCTGAACTTAACCTCAATTGCTTTGGTAAGATTCGAAACCTCGGTAACTCCGTCTTTTAACACTGTCTTGCTGTCATCAATATTTACCGCATTTAAGCCTATAACAGACGGCTTGGTTATATTGTTCAGACCGTATACCTTAAAGTTATCAATATTATCACCCGGAAGGTTTTTCCAATCCTCCCCGTTTTTCTTCTCCAATCCTATTCCGATACCGTAGATATTATTCCATTCGCTCATTAGTCTCCAATATTGTGCAACCGAGCCTGTAGAAACGACATTGGATTGGGTTATATTATTTCCCTTGCCGAGATATGCCGTCACTCCGTTTTGAGGGTCAAACTTAATTTTAATGTGATTCCAAACACCTGAATCAAGATTAAGAGTCTGATTGCTGCTGTCGATAAACTCTTTTGTACCTCCCCAACGACCGCTTCCGTATCTGAGAGTTGAACCGCTCACTCTTATTACTGGGTCTTCATATACTCCACCGTCCCACAACGAGGGCACTGATGAACCTGTACCATAGAATTTTTCTTTAGGATAAAGCGCAAGTCCAAGGGATCGGTCTGCATCATTTTTCTTCATATCAAATTCAACGACAAAACCATTGTTTTTTATATCCGTAATCGGCTGAGCCAAACGTATTCTCGTTCTGTCTTCAACCCCGTTTATCTTAGCGCCTTTATCCGCCGTATTTGTTTCGGCGTTATAATTTCTTCCCTCTGTATGCGTAAATGAAGACTTAATCGGATTATATAAATCGTTCACCCTAAAGTATCCGGCAGGCAAGCCGTAAAAATCTTCGCTTTCGTCACTCTTTGTATAATGACCCGTATAATTATCAAAATTTTCGGAAATATAATTTGAGTTATCCGAATAAATCCTAATATTATCAAACTCAACATCACCTGTACCGTCTGAATACAGTCTTATTCCGTTAAGTCCGCATTTATATGAATCCTGAACATTGTCCGTTCCGATTTTTACAACATCATACCAAAGTGTTTTCCATACCTTATGATACGGATGTGATGCCGAAAACGTTTCTTTTGTGTTATCGGCTTTTGTTATCTCAAAGTTATATTTTTCGCTTGTCATATCAACCGTGATTGATATATGATTCCAATCGGTATTATCTATCGTCGCGTTATCTTGTTTTAAAATCAAACCCGGATCGATAGATTTTGAACACGTATAAACATCGGTTCCGTTTTCGCCCGTGAGGTTACCTATAGCAAGATGTTTTTCATAATCCTCCGCCGCGGAATCAGCCTCACGAATAAAGCCTATTCCCCAGCCTTTTCCGCTTGTCTTTATATCAAATTCAACATTCAGCTTTCCCGATTGAAAGGTTTCAAACTTGTTCATATAGCTCGATACCGCTCCGCTCGTCATTTTCAGCGTATTACCCTTAACACTATCATTTCCCACACTCGGTACTCTCGCCGAAGATTGAGTTGCCTGCCACTGTGGCGGTACGCCGCCGACATAGCCGCTGAAATCCTCATTCATATAATAATATTGTTCCGTATCATAATCCGATACGGTTTTGCTTTCGCCGACCGTAAAATCAACACTGTTTGCCGCATTTTTATATTCAAGATTATACACTCCGTTCGGAATACTGCCGAGAGTCAAAGCTATTGTGGATTTGCGATCGCTCAACGCCTCAGCTTTTGTTATTACACCCGAAACAGTTTCGTCGTTAGAATTCTTGACTGTAAAATCAGATGCCGATAAGTTTTCATCGGTTAATGCTCTTGATAAATCGATCTGAACCTTAGCACCATTCTGTGCGACCAAACCGCCGTAACCGTCAATCTTTATTTGATTTGCGTTTGCATATTCCGCGTTCGCACCGTGGAATACGGCAAAATTATCGATATATACGTCTGTTCCGGTTCTGTTGTTAAAATAGAACACTTTATTCGCGTTTTTATCATTGTTTATTCCGACCTGAACACCGTCTACATAATATGTAATCGTGCCATTATCATAATCAAAAAGAACCTCTGTTTTATGCCACTTTAAATCATTAAACGGCTGAGTTGTTGTACCTTGAGTGTTTTTCCATGTATTCTGTTGAACCTCATAAAAGTCACCCAATTTAATACTTGCATACGGTCTGTTATCCCAATTAACCGTATCACCGTTATTTGTTTGCGCCTTCCACCAATCATACGGATTATCGTTGCCTGTATTCTCAACACCGTACAATTCCAAGGTCTTATTTCCGTCACTTTCGGCATTGTTGAACGCCGTGCTCATCTTAATGTCAAAGCTGATTCTGCGTACACCTGTTTTATAAACACGGTCGAATTGATAACCTATCATTGCTCCGCCGCTCAGCTTGAACGCTCTCGTTCCGACCGAAGCATCAACATATGTTCCCGTTGCTTGCGCTCTGTTCGGGTGCGCCGCCGCGTCAAATGCACAAAAGCCATCGGGCAAATCCGCATTAGAGCCTTGTTCCGATGTCCAACCCGAAAAATCCTCAAAGTGCGAAACATAAACCTTATTCGCGCTCATCGTCCCCGCGTTTACCGGTAATATTGACCCCAGCGTCATTGCCGCACCTATTGCCAGACTGACAAATTTTTTAACATTTTTCATTTTCTTATACCTCCGTTTAAATTATTTATTTTCAAATTCTTTTGTCACAATCGGCAGATTATTCGGATATTCCCAAAAGAATCCGTTTATTTTTTCCGCGTTGCTTATATCTAAAGGCTGATTATTTCCGAAGCTTATAATGCCTTTGTCGGTTTCTGAGATAATAACCGGGAAACGGTTTAAGGCGGTCATTTGCATATAGGTTTTTCCGTTTTCGGGATTAACCACGCTTTTATACCCTGCGACCGCATAGGTATACTTATGCTCCGGTTCGTCATTTGTTTTGATTACCTTAACTTTAAAATACGCGTTTTCGCCGTCTTTTTCTATATCTTCTGTGCTTATTACATACATCGCGTCATTTAAAGTTTTGAATTTTTCCGTATAATCAAGTCCCATTTTCGCGTTTGCACTCTCGCTTGCCGCAATATTTCCGCTTACGGACAGAGTATACTCCGTCTCGGGTTCAAAACCGCTCTCGGGCGTAAGCGAAATCGTCTTTTTGTCACTCGATACGGTAAATGTACAAGCCGTTTCTATACCATTGTGCGTCAGCATAATATTTTCGGATGGGTTGCTGTCGTCAATCCCGGTTGTAAACTGTATATTTATTGCTGCTGTGCCGGTCGATATTTCACTCTTTTTGTTCTGTTCCTTTCCATCATGGCTTATATACGAAACCTTTTCGACATCGGGACACATAACGCCGTCAACATATCTCGGAGCTGTACGGAATGTAACGGAATCCTTCATCGGATTACCGTAAAACGCACCAGTTACCGAATCTTTTAATATAACATTGTATCTTCCCGGGGTTATAGCTCCGTTTATCTTAACATCGGCATATGTGTTTGAGTTTGAAGTCACCTCAAAGTCCGTTATACTGTCACCCGATGCAGAAGTTATGACTATATCGTCTTTTGTTATTTTTTTGCTTGCCCACTCGGAAAGGTTCAATCTAAACGTCTTTGACGCTTCGTCGATAACCTCGCTGTCCAAAAATCCGCAAAGATTTTCGCTGTCATTAAAGTTTTTGACATACACGTTATCTATAAGTATGTCCGCACTGTTGCCGGTTCTGAAATACAATGCTTTAAAACCGTTACAGTTTTTAAAGTAAACATCGTTTTGATTTATGAGATGTCCGTCAAAATAATATTTTGCAACGGCTGTTTCCATTTTTGCATAATCGCCGAAATACATATCTATATGATGCCATTCGTTTAATGTATAAGGTATATCGCTTTCGGCTGTTTGCCAATGCTGTGTCGACCATTGCATATCCTTGCCGTTTGTCTTGCCCGAGCCGTTATTTTGGTACGAATATATAATATTTTTATTCGGTTTGAACCAAGGTCCGATGGAATAGTTTGTTTCTAAAACCTTATCTTTCTCATTTGACATATTTGTTCCGTCATACAAGCCTATATAAAACTCGCCGCCCAAGGATTGGATTTTTAAGTCAAAGCTTATATGAAACTGTCCCTCTTTTAAAATATCACCGAATTTCAGCACGGGTTCTCCGGATTTTCCGCCTTCCGCCTTGATTTGCATTACATTGGAATTTTTATCACCATCATATACACCGCCGAACCAATTACGTTTTTCGGACTTAATATAGTTTTTGTTCGCGTCTTGCATATATGCATAATCCCAATTATCATCCGGTCCGCTTCCGCTGCCGAATCCCAAGTCATAATTGTTGAAATCATAATACATACTTGTCTCTTTAAAGTCGGCGGCGTATCCGCAAACTCCAAACAGTGATACCATAATCGAAATCAACAGTGAAATAATCGTCATTTTTTTCATTTTCTAATCCTCCTCTTATCTTACTTTAAAAGTGTAAGCCACGTAAACAACGATGTATCTTTTGTCGCGCCTATACCGCTCGCATACTCAATCCAGCCGTTTCTGTTTCCGCCGTCGCTCTCGTTTATCATATATGAAAAGCCAAGCTTATCTCCCTCTTTCGGGTGCTGTCCCGGAAGTAAAAATCCTTCCCATGGAATTCTTGCCTCATATATGGTTTTATCGCCTTTTCTCGTTATGTATATCTCGGCGTTTTCAAACTTGCCTGCTTTATAATAATTATCCTGTGATAACGTTCGGTATACTTCATTACCTTGCGGCGTGTGCGCCATAGACAGCTCGTTAAAGGTTGTCGAACGCTGTCCCGACACAGTATAACTTTCTTCACCATAGAAAACGCCCATCTGTATATTGTCTGCCTTCCATGTGTTCCAGCCGGCATACGGCTGATAAAAGATGTTATCCGTTACAACCGCCGCAAAATACAGATTATCCTCATCCCACATAAGTGACGCGCGGCCGCTCAAATCATCGGGACCTGTCCAGCCCGTGTTTTCTTTAAGCTGTTCCGCCTTGTCGGCGTACATCCACGTGTTATACTTCCACGCCTCGGGTTCTATTTCGCCGTCTATTTTCGGCTTTACCTCGGCATATTTTGCAACCGTCATATCCGCCTTTGTGCTGTAACTGTATTTAACACCGTTATTCAAGTTAAGGTCGAACGCAAAGTCATATATTCCCTTTTTGACAAGCTTAGGAAGCTTAATCTTATATTCGGACTCGAGTCCTCTCGGGATGTTTCCTATATCGATTTTACCGAGCGACTTAAGTTCATCGGGTGTGGTGAATTCAATCGTTCCTTTGGCAACGTTTAATTTTGATGTGTTATTAAGCTTTAAATTCATCATCCAGTTATCAACGTTTGACGGGTCGATAAGTTCAAGAGAAATATCAGCGGTAACCGATTTTTCTATCGTGATAAATACTTGTGTGCTTTGAACAATCTTATCGCCGTCTTTTATATTTATCGTCACAATACTTTTTGTTCCGACCTCGCCTGTCGGCATAAGCTGAACCTCTGACTTGCCTTTGGTTATTTTATCACCCGAATAATGCTTTACCGCCTCGGAATCTATAACCTCAACATCGTATTCTTTATCAGTGTTGTTTGTGTAATTAACCGCCACAATATCATTCTTTGCGCCAGTTATATTACAATCGGATATATCCAAAAAAGCACTGTTGTCATCCAAAAGCTCAGCCTTTGCGAAATCGCCCTTGACATACATCGGGCGTTCGTCAACCCAGAATGTAAACTTTCCGTCATTTCCGCTCATCGGGGTCATATTGCCGTAATCATCATATACCTCGACATAATCCGTTCCGAGGTCAACGGTGACAATCTTTCTTGTCTTTCTCTCGGTTGTGTTTAAGGTCAGTATATCTTGATTAAATTTTCTGCTCTTGAACAGATTTATATAACAATTATTTGTATCGGAAAGTTTTTTAACAATATCCGTATCGGCAAAAATATAGTTGTGCCCCGTGAACGCAACATAGCCCTCCATCGGTATACAAATCTTTTCTTCTTGAGTCAAATGCTTATACGCCGGTTTGGTAAGTCCGAACATATCCTCGCGCAGATACTCAATCGGTCCTTTTTGAGCAAAATTGTATATTGCATTCACGTGCGTCATTCCGATTGACTTATAATAAATATCATATCTCGCCGAAAGATTTCCGTGTGTTCTCTGGTCGCCGTTCGTCACCGAATCGGCTGTGGTATATCCGACCTCATCGTTTACGATAGGAAGCTCTTTGCCCGTCTTTTCTTTAATATAGTCACGCCATTTAATTGTCAGAGTTTCCGCACCGCCCGTTTCGGTGAACGATGTCGAATACGGGTGTGCCGAAAAAGCGTCAAGTCGGTCATATGCGCCGCCCTCGATTGTCCTGTCAAAGAAAAGCTGTTGTGTTTCCCTGCCCAAGTCACAAACGGCAAAGCCCATAATCTTGGCTGTCGGGTCATACATATCTCTGTCATCCGCTATTGCGTTCACCATCTTACCATAGTTAATTACGCCGCCGAGCTTTTTATCCTTTTCTTCCGTAAATGTGTGGTTCGTTTCATTATAAATTTCATACCAATCTACTATATCGCCCGCGTGTTTCATCAAAACGGCAACCTCGCTTTTTGTTTTTGCCAAACTCTCGGGGGTGTTCGGTGTCGATTCATACGAAAAGCCTGCAAGATTCGGACCGTGAATTATGGGCATCATCTTTAAGTTGTGTTTTCTAAGCTCGTTTGTCGTATAACCCATATAATCATTGTCATACACATCTTCGCCGGACGCTGATTCCAGATAATTCGAGAGTACCGACCACCTGACGCCTGCCGCATTGCTCTTTGAAATCACATCAATCATATCTGAGATTTCCTCATTGGTATGGTCATGGTCGGGATGTGCGCATATGTACACATCTTGGTTTTTATAGCCGTTTTCGTCGGTTTTAAGTATCGCGAATTGAGTCGGCTGTAAGAGCGAATGCACGTTATCCTTATCCGATTCGACTTTGACATAATAGTCATAGACATCACATCTGTCGCTGTCAACATTTATTGTAAGGTCAACCGTTTCGCCGCCCTTGACCGTCACGGTATTTGTTGTTTCAAAACACTTTATCTCATCGCGCGAAACGCCATAGCACGTAACATCAGCGGTTATATCGGTATCTCTGAGATTAGTAAAGGTATTTACAATCTTTTTCTCTTTTTTATACCACTCAAACGCGTTTCCCGATTCGTCAATCTTAACCGAGAGCCTGAGCGGATTTTGTTTTTCGTGCTTAATCAGCCTTACCGCGCCTATGGTAACGGGTGCGGTTGATGTTCTAAGCACTTGACGTCTGCCGCCTATCGCGGTGGCGCGGATTCTGATGTCCGCACCTGCACATCTTCCGCCGAAATATGCGTCATCAAGCTTGATTTTTACCGTTTTCCATTTATCCTGTTTATTTAAAAACTCATAATGAGCATTCTTTTGAGCCGTATTTAACCCATCATACTCAACAAGAAAGAATCCCGTAAGCGCGTTATAATAATCAATTTCAAGCTCGAACGATGTACCATCGTTTACCTCGTGTGCAAAATTGTCATCAACATCAATATATAGATACGGTGACGAACCTTTAAGCTGCCAGCCCTCTCTTCCTGCCGCCGTAACGCCGTTATACGATGCCGACGCGCCGAGGGTCTGACTTATAAAGTTTATACTTTGCGTTTTTGACCCATTTGAGCTAAGTTCAGCATACGCAAGGTTCGGATTATCGTTTTTGCTCTCCTCCGCGGACGATACAACGCTCACAGACGCAAAAAGCATACATAAAATCGTAAATATCGCTGTTAATCTGTGTTTTTTCATAACAAACCACCTCTTTCTAATTATTTTTATTTATTGTATAAGCCGTACAAACAGGCTTTAACGTTTCATCCGAATCGAACATAAATAACGAAATACGGTCAAATTTGGGATAGGTGTTGTTTCCGTCTTTTGGAAACGATACCGAATATACTTTATTTCCGTCCGTCATACTCTCTGCCGTATCGAATATGCTTGTAAACCCGACAAGACGGTCGCCTTTATACAAAGAGCAATACAGTCGGTACGGAATATCCCGCCCCGCCGCCGTGTATTCCACTGCGGCGGATACATTTGATAAATCCACCATTTTAAAATCATTTGATTTGAGCTTTAGTATTCCGTTCATTAAAAATATACTGATTTTTTCGGTTCGTCCGTCCTCAATATCAAAAGACAGTGGTACTTCACAATCTTCGGATGTCACATATGCTCTGTAGCCGTCAGGCTGTTTCGGAACACCGAATTCAAAGCAAAAATAACCGTCGGTATCTGTTGTGCATTGATTAAAATACAGCGCGTTGAGCGGTGATAACTCGTTTTTATCGATGCCGTCCGATGCAACAATAACGGATACTTTCTTTCCGCTTTGTTTTGATTCGATAAAACCATCCAACACAACATTTTCGATTGTGCCTGCCCCTTTTTCGGGTTTTAACGAACGATTTACATTTTTGCCGACGCATATATAAAACGGCTGTTTGGTGAGCTGATACTTTCCGTTTTTGTATATACCGCCCTCTTGTATTTCATTTCCCCAGAAATCATAAATATGTATCTCTCGTCCCTCGCCTATTTTTGAAAATTCAAGTTCGAGCGTTTCGGACGGGTCATCGCCCTTTGAGTGATACAAGGCATACACCTCGCGTTCGGGACAAGTATATTTGTATATATAATCTCCGTTTTCTTCATAAATATTATCGCCGTCAATCTTTTCGCACTTTGTCGCGTCTGCGACAAGGCTGTTATAATTCGCGACCGCGATATACGCCGGTTTGGCGGCATACGGATTTTCGTCTTCGCACGACTCGACTATTCCGAATGATGACTCACGAACGCCAAGATTTCTGCTTTCGGGGTCATCCGAAAAATCATAAATCCACGTTTTATCAATCATATTGCCGCCGTTGTACGCATCCGTAACAATTTTTGCACGGACAAGGTTAAGCGCCTGGTCATAATACGGATTTTGCGAATAGTTTGTACTGTTGTCGGGCTTATCATCGGTTGAAAAACCGCGCTCGGTATACCATCTCTCGCCGTTCGAAAAACCTGTATACTTCTTTTTACTGTACGGTGCGGCGGTCTTTCCCGACATTAAATCATCGAAATGTTCAACCGTGCTTACCGCACCGTCCAAAAACGGGAACCAGTTTTGACCCATTCGGGGTGAGAATCCCGGTTCGGGGTCGCCGTCAAATCCGCGCTCTTTGTAATCATGAATTGTAAACGCATCATAGTATTGTTTATCCATTTCATTCATTGCTCCGTCAATGAAATAGTCCGCTTGATAACCGAGGCGAAACGCCGAGAACGCTCCGACCTTTATCGGCGAACCATTCTTTTGTACCGCGGCATATGCCGCTTTGACTGCGTTTGAATATGCCCCTCCCGCATCAACATATTTCGGAATTTGTTCCGACATGGGATAGTCGGCGGTATCGCCGTCTTTAATCACGCCGAGAGGTTCGTTTATAATCTCAATCATACTGACAGTGTTTTTGACAATCGGTTCGTTTATAAAGCTCGAAACATAGTTTTTGTATGCCTCGACATAGGTTGCACCGCTTGTTTCATCATAGACGGAGTTATCGGGGATACCAGAGTATTTTGCATTTTGACAGTATAATTTATTATATCCCGTCATAATCGCAAGCATCTCTATTCCGTATCTTTTTGCCTTTTCAAGAGTGTCTGTCTGCCGTTCATCAAGCTTATAATCGCTCTTTGACTTTTCGTACTTATCCCAGTTAAAATCATCTCTCGCCAGCCCCAAACCTGCGTTTTTCATAAGTCCGAACGTGGTATCGGAATCCGCATATCTTGTCAGGTGCAATGATGCGCCGAAGGTTTTGTTAAGCTTTTCGCTCACCGTTGATTTTGCAAATGAAAATTGTTTTTCGTATTTTTTCTCCGCCTCATCCGTTACCGTAACATACAAACTGTATATTCCGTATTTCTCGTCTTTCATATCAAAATACAGAATATCCTCAAACGATTCTTGCGGATTCAGCAGTGCGCTTTCACCTTTTACCTCTTTTCTTATAACCTCGTCAACCTCTTGTTTATATGAATCATAATTATAATTTTTAAATACAATTTTGTATTCTATATTACAATTTTTTCGAGCATCCGAGCCGTTAAAAAACTCTATCCGAAATTTAGCCGTTTCGTTTTCATAAAACACCGACGAAGTTCTTTCCATTCTTATCGATATTGTCAGATTATCATTGTCCGCAAAAGCGAATGAATTAAAAACAATGAGCATCATATACAAACAACCGAGCATCACCGACAAAAATTTTTTCACAGTTCCGCCTCCTTATTTATATATGAACACAGCTCCCGGCTGTCCGTTATATGACGATACCATCAAATATGAACAGTTATTTCCGACCGACTTATAATCGACAATATCATTTACGCTTCCGTTGGAAATTCTGTTGTTTTCTCTCGCCGTGCTGTCATATATAACCACCGCTCTTCCGTTCAAATCCATACACTCATAGCCAAGCCCGTCGAATGACGCATCACCCATAACATATGTCATTTGGACGAATGTTCCTATCTTTTTATAAACCCATCCTCGGCTCAGCTGTCTTCCGACAGACCTGTACCCATATCCCGAAAAATAACCGGGAAGGTTATATATAATATCACCGTAATCTCCGTACGGGTTACTGCCGTCCATATATTTTTTTGTTTCTCTGTCATACATTAACGCTATATCGGTCACGCTTAAATCCGCCGCCTGATTCACGGAAATTATATCGCCCTGTGTGAGTGCGTCGGGTATCTTTGTGTTTTGGTTTATGTTAAGCGTCTTTTCTGTGCCGTTTTCGTTTACGATAAGTGTTTTTGTCGTCATTCCGTCACTGCCGAGTCCCTCGCCGAATTCCTTAAACATCATCGAATTTTTGCTCTTTGTGTCCGCGCTTCCGACATACACAAGAATATCCGCATACGCGGTTGTGCCGTCAAAGTTATAGCCAAACATTTCCCTGGTGACATCCGATGTGATGTCAGCAATTGTGTTCGAAAAATACTTTTCAACATCCGATGACTTTTCGTTGTTTATTGTGATATTTCCGTCCTCATCAAGGCTCGGTACAGACATAAGCTTTGTACCCGATGAATTATAAACCAGCGACATATCAAACCTTTTTTGCCATCCCGTATAATCAACCTTGTTCGACCACATAATCGTCTTGATTCGTCTAAGGCTGTTGTCCTCACCCTCGGCTGATGACAAAGCCGCCGTGTCTATTGCCGAAACGACATTACTTTCATCGGCTTTATACCGAATAATTTGCGGAATAACCTTTCCGCCGTTATCCGTTATCTTGCCCGTCAAATCGGGAAAAGCTTTTAATACTTTTGCCGAATCTTTATCGGAATCATACTTAATCTCATCAATACTGATTTTGTCCGCCGCCGTATATGTATCAAATTTATCAGATGCGTGGTCATATATTCTGAATTTAACCACAGAACCGAACGCTTCTGGTTCGGCGACCGCCTTTAAGAGATAACCAATCTTATAGTCGTTATTCGCACCTTCGGTAAAGTACGCTACATCACCCGTTGAATCGAGATAAATCGTATATTCCGTACCGAGATATAATCTGTTGGCATTTTCGGCATAATATTTCTCATTGACATCATACTCTTCGCCTTCAACGGCAATCGTTGAGTTTGTCGCATTTATCGCAGTAAGTTTACCCGAAACCTTTTCAGAACATATAATTATATCAATCTTTTCGTTATCTGCCGACGGTGCGACCTCTGCTATATACGGAAATGCGGTGTGTATTTTGGCCGCCTGTCCGTCAGCCGTATGAATCGAAATATTTTCATAATCATCAAGACAGATACTCTTGTTTGCATTCAATGTATCATATATTGTGTTGTTGCTGAATCCGCCTGCCGCAATCGTGGTATAACATTTGATTATCATCAAGTCATAGCCCGAATTTCCGTCTGTATCTTTTAATACGACCATCCCGTGATTATAGCCATCGTTCAAATTATTCAACAGTTGTGCTATGCTCGAATCGTTCGAGCGTCCGTTATAGACCACATTTACGGATCTCGGCAAAGAAACAGATATTTTTTTTGAAGACTCATCCGATTTTGAATATTCAAGCGTAAAGCTTTCGGAATTGAATACACCAATGTTTTTTGAACTTATTTCAAGTTCTCTGTCCCCTGATTCCTTTTCCAAATATATAAGATTTGCACTATCCTTTGCCGCATCCTTTTTAAATAAAAACTCCACATTATTTCCGAGACAATAATCCAAATTCATATTCTCATCAACGTTATAAATCAACCCGTCTATATTCATCTCGCTGTCGTCTGCCGTGTGTTCGTTATCTATGCACGAACCGTTCAATGCATAAACCTTTCCGCTTTGCAGATAAATCCCACGGTATATTGACAAAAGCGTATCATCCGAAACATTGAAAGTATAATTACCGTCAGCCGTTATTTTGTCTGCTGAATATGTTCCGACCGTTGCTCCGTCATAAATCACTTTCAAGCCCTCACCCAGCGTGATTGAATCATTGTCCGTCACAGTGTTTCTTATCCCGAGTTTTGATGCCGTATATGTATATCCTGTCGGATATCCGCCGTTGGTTTGAGCCATCACACCATAACCTGCCGCGCGTATAACCATGGTCAATGCCTCATCATACGTAATTGCCGCATCGGGGTTAAACTTTAAATCTTGAGGCACCGAAGCAACACCTGCTTTAGCAAGTCCGTTGATGCTCTTTGCGTATAGGTTATCTGTCGCAACATCGATAAAAACCACACCTGAATCCTCGGTGCGCGCATTTATCAGTTTTGCCAAAAAATCAGCAAATTCCGCTCTTGTCAAAACGGATGATAACTCAGCCGCGCTTACTTCGGTTTGTTCCAAAACTCCAGCACTTTGAAGCACCGTAATTTCCTTGCTGTAGTCATAGTTTGATTTATCGGCTTCCGCCGATGTCATCATCGGTATTGCCAAGCTTAAAATCGTCATTACGCAAATCGCTAAATTTCTTATTTTTGTTAAATAAAACTTTTTCATAATCAATCTCCTATTTCTCGCAATTTTGAATTGTCATCCAAAGAATTTTGGCTGTTTCGGCTCGTGTTGCGCTCTGTTTCGGATTAAACTTTCCACTCTCGTCGCCGTTTATTATTCCTGCGGCACTGAGCTTTTCGACCGCATCTTTTGCATAATCCGAAATCTCATCCGCATCCGAAAATTTCACGGCTTCGTCGGTACTTTTCAGTTTATAGTCGCATATATCAATTCCTCTCAAAATCATAACCGCCAAATCCTCTCTTGACACCGAATCTCCTATGCCGAACTCTGTGTCCGAATATCCACTTATTATTCCGCTGTTGTATGCGCACTCGATATACTCTCTGTACCACTCGTTTTCGTCAACATCGAGGAACGGTACTTTTTTGCCGATAACGGAAAGCTTAAAGGCTTTGACAATCATCTTGACGAATTCTTCGCGCAGAACACTATCCTCGGGAGCAAACCGTCCGGGCTCTTTTCCGTTTATTATACCTTTAGCAAACAATCCTTCGACCGCCTGAGACGCCCACTCATATCCTTTCATATCGCCGAATACTGAACCGTTTCCCTCATATTTATCCGGCATAAGGTCATCCGAATATGTTTTGCTTCCCATATTCGGGGTATTATCAGATGCCTTTCCGCCATAGCTTCCGCCCGATGAACCTTTTTCCGAGCCTCCGCTGTTTTGAGGACCGCCGTTCTTGCCATAATTTTGAACAAAGATCTTAATATCCGAATAACCGTTTATGTCCTTTTCGTCCATAAGAGCCTTACACATATCCGCTGTTATTTTTGATTTATCAAGACCTATTTCATCGGCATAAAGAACAAGACAATCTTTAAGTTCGCCCGAACTGTCACCGTATTTTATAAGACACAAAATCATATTTTTTTCAACGGCACTGTTGTACTCATCTATGCTTTTCGGATTATCGTCTTTCATCATTTTCGTGAATTCATCTGCAAAAGAATCCTTATAAAATTCATACGCTTTTAAATCCTCTGCTCCGAATCCGTCCGAATACTCACCAAAGCCTTTAAATGTATTATCGGACAAAACCGACAATGCGCACGCCTTTTCACCCAATATACCTATTGTTTCCTCGGACGCGGCTGATTCATTTTTCTTTATGTATTCGCCCAAAATTGATGCGGCTTTTTCATAATCCGCATCATCGCCGATTGACGAAAATATTTTTATGTCATAACGATTATTTTCAAGTATCTCTTTTATTTTAACTGTATCGTCCGCCTGTGCCGCCGTCTTAATCTCACCGAACCTTTGTTTAAGGCTGTCCTCATTCGTGAACCAAAGACTATCCTCTTTCACCGCTTTAAATCCGCTGTTTCCCATTCTGACGACATACTTACCGCTTTCTGCCAAGAAAATATTAAATTCATACACACCGTTTTCATCCGCTCGAACAGTTCCCATAAAAGCTGTGTTCTCTCCATTGTCGGTAAATCCCGACCAAACACTGTCATCCGAAATGTTAATTTTATCCGATACTATTTCTATAGTTACGGTTGAATTCTTTTCGGCGTCTGTGCCTTTTATGTCCGTAAATCCCTTTCCTGTCAGCTTCATCGTCTCTGCGTTTGCAGCTGTACCGAACAGCATAACCGCGCTTAACGTTACCGCAAATGTTTGCATTATTGTTTTGTGTTTTTGCATTATAATACTTCCTTTCTTTTTATCATTGACGAGGTATTGTTTAACGCTAATATACATATAGCATTAAAGGAATACCCCTTTAATTTTTGTTTTTTCAACTCTTTTGATTTCAACTTTTTGTTTTCTTGTTGTTATTGGATTAAATTTCCGTGCATATAATGTATACAAAACCGTTCAAAACCCGTGATTGTTATTTCTATCAGTTGTTATGATACATAAATTTTAGTGATTTCATATAAACACATATTTGATTTTACTCTCACTTCTTGACAAATTCAGTATACCAGTGTATAATAATAAAGTCAATTTAGATTATTGTTAAAAAGTTGAGGATTATTGTTATGAATAAAGTTTTTTTATCGGATGGAACGGTCGAATATACCAAATCATATCACGCGGATAAGCCATATCCGCTGTGGTTGGAATTTTGCGGTCACAGCTATTGCTTGCCCAGTTATAACATAACACGCGGAACAACATATTATTACACCATTGAGTATATCCTCTCCGGAAGCGGCTATATCAGAGAAAACGACACAATATGTCAGCCGAGCAAGGGTGATACTCACGTTCTGCATCCCGGTTCGGGTCAAATGCTGTACGTTGATTCGAACGACCCGTGGGAAAAAATATGGATAATTTTTTATGGACCTTTGGCGGATACATTGTTTCAATCTTACAAGCTTACAAACCGTATTTTGTATAAAGGTCTTAATATAGAAAAACAGCTTACGGAAATGTTTGAAATTTATGATTCCGATAATCTTCCTCTTTATGAAATTCAAAGCAGATGCAGTACAATTATTTTTGATATAATTCAAAAAATGTATCTGTGCAAACAAGACAATAATCTTGATATAGAAAACGCATCCATAGCCGACAAGCTTAAAATACTCATCGATAACACATCGACTTATCCGATTTCTCTCACGAATCTCTCAAAAAAGCTGTATTGTTCGCGAGACCATGCAATTCATCTTTTCTCTGAAAAGTTCAATATTTCGCCGTACAAATATATGTCACAGCAACGTCTTAAGGCGATAAAAAATATGCTTGTGTCCTCAACAATACCAATCAATGATATTGCAAGCTGTATGGGGTTTTGCGATGCGGGATATTTTGCAAACTGGTTTAAAAAAAATGTCGGAATGACGCCGAGTAAATACAGAAAAGCACACAACAACTGATTTTTGAATGTTCATACGTTTCAGCAGTCAGTGATTCAAAGCTAATGAAATTTAAAATGCGGATATCAAAAAGGACAGCGCCGAATATACGCTGTCCTTTTTTGATAATATTATAATTCCTCTATTTTTATAAGATATACCGAGTACAAAGGCATTTTTAAGTATGACGAGATGCTCTCACCTGTAACCGTTTCATCCCGTATAAGTTCTTCATCGTGGTTTTCATCGAGAAGATAATAAGAAACCTTTCGTTTTTTTCCGCCCATATTTTCAAAGCTTATTTTAACTTCCTTTTCATCCGCATTATCGTTGTCGTCAAAATACGAAATAACAAACGCCATTGAATTTTCGCCCTTTGCCGCACAACAGAATAACTTATCACTTGTGCGTTCGGTTTTTACCGAATCGCCGAGTTTAACAAGCTCGTTGAACATACGGAAGGGATAATATCCTTTAAGCCTTTCGCACACATAATCCGTTGCGAACATTCCGTTCATTGCACACGGACGGGCATCGTAATACATCAGCATATCAAGTGGTCTGTACTGTGATTCAAACATTACAGCCGCCGTAAACGCCGCACCTTTGATAC
>URAN01000036.1 GCA_900545865.1 uncultured Eubacteriales bacterium | reverse complement strand
TAATCAAAGGCATCACCAGCTTTGACCCCTCAAAAGGCACACGTCTCGCCACATATGCCGCGCGCTGTGTTGATAATGAAATACTTATGCTGATGAGGACACAGAAAAAGACTCAGGGCGATGTTTCGCTGAGCGAAACAATCGGGGTTGATAAAGAAGGCAATCAGATTATGCTGATTGATATTTTAAAAAGCGACACTGCTGATATTTTTGACAAAATAAACACCGATATTCAAGTTCGTCAGCTTTATGAAAATATCAAATCCGAGCTTGACGAACGCGAACGAAAGGTTATTATTTTGCGCTATGGCATTGGCGGCACAAAGGCATATACCCAGCGCGAAGTCGCAAAACTGCTCAATATTTCACGTTCATATGTTTCGAGAATCGAAAAAAAGGCAGTCGGCAAGCTCGGCAAGGGCATAAAAGAGGTATAGCGGACATAAATTTCCGCTATACCTCTCAAAATAAAATCACTTAAACTTCTTATTTTGTCGATGAGCTGAAAACATCGGCAACCTCGGATATGGATATGTACGCTTTTTTATCGAGCCGATGTATCATTGTCCTGAGTTTTGTTATCTGAAAGCGGTTCACTATTATATATATTACGGTTTTATCCGAATTCGAATAATAGCCTTTTGCTTCCATAAGAGTAATACCGCATTCAAATTCATCCGACAGCTTTTCGCATATTATATCGGGTTTATTTGTCACTATCAAAGCCGCCTTTGAACGGTCTATACCCTCAACGATAAAGTCTATCGTTTTGAGCGCCGCCGCATATGTTACTATTGAATACAACGGCAAAATCCAGCTCTTTAAAATTACACCGCTCGCAAGATATAATATCACATTATATCCCATAACAAAAGTTCCGACCGTTATCCCTATTCGTTTGGCGAATATAACCGCTATTACCTCTATCCCGTCCATTGCGCCGCCGTATCTTATGGAAAGACCGCTGCCTATTCCCGAAATCATACCGCCGAACAGTGCGCAAAGCAGCAAGTCATCACCGGCAAGCGGTGACGCGATACTTACATCCACGGGAAGAACGTCTGTTATCAGCCACGCCGATATTGAGTAAATCGCAACCGCAAAAATTGCGTATATTGTAAACGCCGCCCCCTGGCGTTTTAATCCGAACAAAAACAGCGGAACGTTCAGCGCAATCAGGAAAACGGAAAGTGACAGATATTCGGGGGTGAGCTGTGACAAAAGAATCGATGTTCCCGATATGCCGCTGTCGTACAGATTGACGGGCGCGATAAAAATCGTTACTCCGATTGCATTTATCACTCCCGATAAAAACAACATAATAAAGTTTTTAATACTCATCCCCTTAATTTCGTCTTTCCATTCTCGGTTGCAATGCCCGCTCTCTTTATTTATCGGTTTTGACTCTCTTGCTTTATCCTTACTCTTTGCAATCGTCATACCTTCATTCGTCATCCTTGTCATCCCCTTTTTGAAATAATACTTTTTTATATTATATCACAGCAGGGCATTATGTTACAACACCGAATTAAAATTTTGTGCAACATTACTTGAATTATAATTAAATTCATCATATATTTTACTTGGGATTAACTTGCTTTTTTGCAATTTTAGTAGTATAATTTATAGTGAGGTTATTTTTGATTTATCTAAAAAGCGATATGCGGTTCAATAAGGGGCTGAACGTTCCGTCATTCAACGTTTTCAGTGAGGGATTGTATCCCGTCACTGAAAAAAATAAGCGGAATTCGCCGCCTACTGGGGCGGGAAATATCTTAATTTAGTTATATTACCGAATACATGACCTAAAGGAGCAAAAAATGAGGAAGACAAAAATTGTATGTACAATAGGCCCGGCAAGCACCGACAAACAGGTTTTTATCAATATGTGTAATGCCGGTTTAAATGTTGCGCGTCTGAATTTTTCGCACGGCACGCACGAGGAACACCTCGCTAAAATCAATATGATAAAATCGGTACGCGAAGAGCTTAATCTTCCCATTGCCATTATGCTTGATACAAAAGGACCCGAATACAGAATCAAGACCTTTAAAAATTCAAGCGTTACAATCAATGACGGCGATACATTCACTCTTACCACGCGCGATGTTCAGGGCGATGAAAACATTGTCTCGGTAAGTTATAAAGGTTTGGTAAACGACCTCTCTGTCGGTGACAGGGTTTTAATCAATAACGGACTTGTTATCCTCGAGGTCAAAGAAATCAAAGATACCGACATCGTATGCAAAGTCATTGTCGGCGGTACACTCTCGGACAGAAAGAGTATGAGCTTTCCGAACAAGGTATTGAATCAGGTTTATTTGAGCGAACAGGACAAAAAGGACTTGCTGTTCGGTATACGCAACAACGTTGACTATGTTGCGGCATCGTTTGTTTCGTGCAAACAAGACCTGATTGACATACATAACTTTTTGAGCGAAAACGGCGGCGGCAACATCGATGTCATCGCCAAAATAGAAAATCGCACCGGCATCAATAATATTGAGGAAATATGCGAAGTATGCGACGGAATAATGGTTGCGCGCGGTGACTTGGGTGTTGAGATTCCCTTTGCCGAGCTTCCCGCCGTACAAAAATATATAATCACAAAATGTCGTCTTTTGGGAAAACGTGTTATTACCGCAACGGAAATGCTTGAAACAATGATATATAATCCGCGCCCCACGCGTGCAGAGATTTCCGATGTGGCAAACGCAGTTTTTGACGGTACAAGTGCGGTTATGCTGTCGGGCGAAACCGCGGCAGGCAAATATCCCGTCGAGACCGTCAGCACAATGTCTGAAATTGTTGAAGAAGCGGAGCTTCATATACATTATGACAAACGTTTCAGAAACACGGATCTTAAGATAAAGAACAAACTTGATGCTATTTCGCACGCGACCTGCGGCATGGCGATAGATATTGCGGCAAAGGCAATTGTCGTTACATCGATGTCGGGAATGACGGTCAGAATGGTATCGAGATTCCGTCCGCCGATAGACATTATCGGAATGGCAACAAATAAAAAGGTGTGGTATAAGCTTGCCCTTTCGTGGGGTGTCACACCCGTACTCAGCGAACAGTTTAACTCAACCGATGTTCTGTTTTACCACGCGCTTTCGGCGGCAAAGAGAAACCTTGAATTGAATTCGGGCGACAGCATTGTCATAACCGGCGGTATTACCAACGGAAAATCGGGAAACACAAATCTTATCAAAATCGAGACGATTTAAGTCACTTCCCCCCCCTTTTGCGGCTGAATCGGATATTCGAAAAAAGAGCTGCGGCAGTATTGTTTGCCACAGCTCTTTTAATATATGAAATCACATGTTTCTCGCTATTCTCACATTAAAGATACTCGTCTTGTTCGTCCGATGAGGTCGAATTTGTCCGTGATGAACCCGAATTCTTTTTTGATGACGAACTATCCGAATTGCTTGAGCTGCTTGAACTGCTCGAATTGCTCGAATTGCTTGAACTGCTCGAATTGCTTGAACTGCTTGAACTGCTTGAACTGCTTGTATCATTCGAACCGGTTGAATCGTCCGAATTGTCCGAGCCGTCTGTGTCCGCACCGTTCTTTTTATCGGTTGTGCCATCACTGTTGTCCGTACTCTTATTTGTCTTTGTCTTTTTAACCCTTTCGCCGCCGTCATCGCGATTGATTGCGTATATATCGTCGCCTCTGTAATCCAAAATCACGGATTCTGTCGCCGACAGCTTGGTATTTATCACTTCTGCCAAAAACCTGCACCTATAATTAATATTCTCCGCCTTGGCAAGCTGTACTTCAAGTCTGTTTTCTATTACCACGGTTATATCATCGAGGTTTTCAACATTTATATATGTTGTCCGATTCAAAAGCTCCGCACCCTTTAATGCGCGGCAAAGCTCATACATCTTGTTGAACTTATCGGAATCGCCGCTCTCTGCCTTTTTACCCTCTTTAACGTTATTCAATTCAAATCCCGACACAAGAGGAACAGCCAAAACATCGGAGTTTTCCGTCTGACCGGCAGCACTGTCCGAACCCGAATTATTTTGACCGCTATCGGAATTTTTCGAATCGGACTTGTCCGAATTTTGCGAATCGTTCGACTTATTATCAGAGTTTGAGTCGTTATTGTCGGAAGAATCATCATTTTTATTATCGGAATCATCGGTTGTATCCGAATTTTTGTTTTCGCTGTCCGATTTTTTGTCATTCGTTTTACTGCTGTCCGATTTTTCGCCGTCTGTTTGAGCGGTATCGAACTTTGGCGTTTTGGCATCGGAAATCATCGCCGCTTCGCCGCCGTCGGAAACTTTGAGCACAATTCCTTCCTCGGAAACGAGCGCAACTCCGCCGTTTGACGGCACATACGCGAACGGAACTCTCTCTGATACGGAGATACATATCTTGTTCGGAAAAACGCGGCGTATTTCCGCCGATTTAATATTGGTTATCGACTCAACACTTCGCCTTGCTCTGCCCAGATTTTCAAGAAAAATATTTTTTCCCGTTTCGAGTTTTGCCGCGGTTATTATATCCTCGGTCTTAACCTCGGAATTTCCCTCACAATAAACCTCGACAACGTTAAATACAGGCAGCATAAGCGCAATTGTTGTCACCACTGCCAAAACCAACACGATTATCAATACGGGTATTTTAAGGGACATCCTTGTTTTGCGCCGCGGACGTCCCGTTTTTCTGTCGTCTGAATCTTGTCTCAACTTACCTCATTCCTTTTCTCAAACGGTTTAGTTTTATATTCGCATTATATCCGCACCGATAAGTTTTAAATCCCTTTCGATGCTCTCATATCCTCTGTCTATATAGTGCACGTTATTCACAACGGTTGTGCCGCTTGCCGCAAGCCCGGCTATTATCAACGCCGCGCCGCCGCGCAAATCAGCCGCGCTAACCTCTGTGCCGAACAGACGTTCTCTGCCATGTATAACAAGCGTGTTGCCTTTTATCTCTGCATCCGCACCCATAAGTTCGAGCTGGGAATAATATTCAAATCGTTTTTTGAATATTGCCTCACAAAGCTCGCTGTCACCGTCGGCGGTCATAAGAACCGCACCCAAAAGCGGCTGGACATCTGTCGGAAAACCCGGATACGGAAGGGTCTTTATCATCTCTATCGCCTTTGGCCTTGAATCGGCGCAAACCAAAATTCCCGAACCGTTGTTCTTTATCTCACAGCCTGCCGCACAAAGTGCGGCGTTCACAATCCGCATATGCGCCGATTCAGCACCGACAAGACTCACCTCGCCGCCGCAGGCTGCCGTTGCACAGGCATATGTCGCCGCAACGATTCGGTCCGGCATAACCCGATATTCGCACCCGTGAAGTCCTTGCGACGGATAAATCGTTATTGTTTCGGTACCTGCGCCGCGGATGTCCGCGCCCATAAGATTAAGAAAGTTTTGCAAATCAACAATCTCGGGTTCTCGCGCGGCATTATTTATCCTGACCGATGTATCAAGTCCTGCGCACAACAGCATTATATTCTCTGTTGCGCCCACGCTCGGATAGAGCAATGTCACCTCACCGGCGGTTTTTTCGCCGAGGCTGCAAAATATACAGCCGTTTGTTTCGCATATCCTCACCCCGAGCCGCCGCAGCGACCGAAGGTGTATGTCAATCGGACGTTCGCCGAGGTTACAGCCGCCGGGATTACATATAACCGCCGTTCCGCACCTCGCCAGAATCGCACCCAAGAACATAACGGACGAACGCATCCTTCCCATTAAGTCCTGCGGAATTTTATCGTTGCAAAGTTTTTTTGCTCTTACGGTAACATAATCTCTAAGAGAGATTACATCCGCACCCAAATCATTCAGAATTTCAAATGCCGTCTTTGTGTCCGAAATATTCGGACAGTTATGTATCACACATCTTTCGTCCGTCAACAGCGTTGCCGCCAGAATCGGCAGTGACGCGTTTTTGCTGCCTTGTATTTTCACCTCGCCGCAAAGGCGATTTCCGCCGTTTATAATAAGCTCACACACCTTGCTTCCTCCGTTTCATATAATTTATAAACGAAAAAAATTCGCCTATACTATCGTTATATGAAATAATCGGTTTTGTGTGAAAGCAAAGCACCGACCGCCACAAAAATAATTTTATTTGTTTTTGTCGATAAGGCGCAGAACCTCTTTGCATATCCTGTCGGCAGAATCGGGAACACCCATTTTTGCCGAATTCGTTCCCATTTCAACAAGCTTGGTTTTTGAGCTTACTATATCGCTCACCGCCGCGTCTATACTCTTTGCCGAAAGCTCCGCCTCGGGGATTACCGCCGCGCCGCCGCCGCGTTCAATCGCTCTTGCGTTATGCTCTTGATGATTATCGGTAACATACGGTGACGGAACGAGAATCGCGGGCTTTCCTATCGCGGTAAGCTCGGCAAGAGTGCTTGCCCCTGCACGGGATATAACCAAATCCGCGGCATTCATCGCAACATCCATATTATAAATGTACTCGCTTATTGTAATATCATCGTATTTTTCGGTATCAACCCCGTTATCGGCAAACCTTTTCATCACCGCGTCATATTGGTTCAGCTTTCCCGTTCCCATAAGTATTCTGTACTTATGGGAATCGGCAACCGAGCATATCCAATCCGCAGCCGCCTTATTAAAATCTCTTGCACCGAGACTGCCGCCGAAAATTATCACAAACGGTCTGTCATCAAGGTTAAGCTCGGCACGCGCCGCAGAGCGCTCAACCGTCAGGATTGACGGACGGACGGGATTACCCGTAAAGACTATATTCTTTGCGTCCGGGATAAACTTTCTTCCGTCATCAATTCCAATCGCAACCTCGTCAACGTACCTTGATAAAATTTTTGTGGTAATGCCGGGAAATGCGTTTGATTCATGCACCAATGTCGGAATTTTAAGCCTTGCCGCCGCATAAAGCACCGGACCGCACACATATCCGCCCGTGCCGACCACGACATCGGGTTTGAACTTTTTTATTATCTTTTTTGACGCAGCAACAGCCGCCGGCAATTCCGCCGCAGTTTTGAGAGTTCCAAAACTCAGCTTTCGTTCAAAGCCGTGAACTTTTATAAAATCAATCGGGAAACCGCTATGCGGAATAAGTCCCGCCTCAAGTCCCTCTTTTGTGCCGACAAAGTGCACCTCGGTATCGCTGTACAGCTCTCGCATTCGGTTTGCAATCGCAAGAGCAGGGTTAATATGTCCCGCCGTTCCGCCGCCGGCAAACAGAATTTTCAATTTAATTCCCCCAGACCGTCAGCCGAAAGAGAATAACCCGAACTCCGATTTTGAGAGACGGATTTTCGCTTTGGCTATATTATTTATATAAGCATTTTTGATTGTCTCGAAACATTCAAAACAATCCCCATTTCAGCCATGGTAATACACATCGCCGTTCCGCCGTAGCTGAAGAACGGCAGAGGCATACCCGTAACGGGAACGGTTGACGTTACAACCGCGATATTCAAAATTACCTGGATTATAATCTGTGCGACAAAGCCAACCACCAAAAGCGAACCGAACAAATCGGGCGAATTTTTGGCAATCTTTATTCCGCGGTATAACAGCGCCGCAAACAATATAATCAAAACAAGTGCGCCGATAAATCCGAGTTCCTCGCACAAAACCGAAAAGATAAAGTCGTTTTGCGGCTCGGGCAGCGACATAAATTTTTGACGGCTCTTTCCGAGACCCACGCCGAACAAACCGCCCGACCCTATTGCATAGAGTGATTGCACTATCTGATAACCGTCACCTTGCATATCCTTAAAAGGATCCAAAAACGACGTCAGCCTTGCCAGACGATATTCGGCGCTTACACCGTAAATCACCAGAATTGCCGCAACCGCACCGCCGCATATCACGATATGCCGCATCGGGATTCCGGCGGCAATAAACATAACCGCCGCCACGCCGACAATAAGCAATATACAAGAAAAGTGCGGCTGTTTCGAAAGCAAAAGGCAAAAACCGCCGACCAACAATCCGTGCGGCATAATAACGCCGTCAAACACGGTTTTTAAATACGGAAAAATTCCGCGCCTTACCGTACACAAATCTTTTTGGTTATTCGGAAGGCTCAAAGTATACGCCAAAACGATAACGACAACGGCTTTTGCCGCCTCGGACGGCTGAAATCCGAAAATCCAGCGTTTCGCGCCCTTGACCTCTGTTCCTATTGCCAAAACCGCAATCAACAATACTATGACAACAACATATGCAATCATATTGATTTTTGCGTTATAGCTGTGATAATCTATCTTTGAAAGTATCATCATAAGAACAGCGCCGATTGCCGTCCACGCCGCTTGGCGAATGACAAAATAGTATGCGTTTCCGTATGTTGAATATGCCGTTCCGCTGCTTGCGCTGAACAGCATAACAAGTCCGAATGTGATAAGAACAATCACAACGCCCAAAAACATATAATCAACGTTGCCCGTGCTTATTTTTATTTTATTTAAAAATCTGATTCCGTGTCCGCTCTGCTTTGGCGGTCTTTTATGTACATTCGATGCCGCCGTCCTTTTCACGGGGGTGTCTCGGCGAACGGCACGTCCGCCGCCGTTTCTGTTATAACCTCGCCCGTTCTGCATATTTATTCCTCCGTTTCGGTTTTAATAATAGGTCTTGTCACAATTAAACATAACAAGAATATTTGATATAAAATCAAATATTCCCGTATGAACCGTATTTTATCCGAAGTTCAGCATCAAAAGGCAAAGCACCGCCGTAACAATCGTGAACGTTATAACGATTTTTGTTTCGCTCCAACCGCACATTTCAAAATGATGGTGAATCGGACTCATCTTAAAAATTCGTTTTCCCGTTGTCTTAAATGAGATAACCTGTAATATAACCGAAAGCGACTCTATTACATACACCAACCCGACAATCAAAAGCGCAAGCGGCTGTTCGGTGACTATTGCCATTCCGCACACCGCACCGCCGAGAAACAGTGAACCCGTGTCGCCCATAAAAACCTTTGCCGGGAACTTGTTATACATCAAAAATCCCATAAGACTTCCGAGCAGGATTGACGCGAACAGAGCAACCGCTCTGTTTGCGACTTTATCCGCAAAAAGAATAAAGAACAGAGCCACCATACAGGTTACGCACGTTGCAAGTCCGTCAAGTCCGTCGGTTAAATTCACGCTGTTCACCGTTGCGATTATTACAAGCGCGGCAAACGGAATGAACCATATCCCGAAATCAAGCTCTATTGAGGTGAACGGAATCTTTACCACCGTTGCAATATCCATTCCGTAAACCGCCCAACATACAAACCCGACCGCCGCAACAAGCTGTAACAAAAACTTTTGTTTTGCGGTCAGACCGAGGTTTCTTTTAAGTATTACCTTAATATAATCATCGATAAAACCTATTACGCCGTACACCGCCGACAGGCACAAAAGCATCACAAGGGTTTTAAGATACGTTGAATCCGCAGGCATATCTATTCCAAAAAACAAGCCCAGCACACAGCATATCGCCGACATTGCGAATATCGCGGCAATAAAAATCAGACCGCCCATTGTCGGCGTACCCGATTTTTTTGCGTGCCATTTCGGACCCTCCTCACGGATTTCCTGTCCGAATTTAAGCTTGTGCAAAACCGGTATCAAAATCATACCCATACAAAGTGAAATTATAAATGCTCCGATTGCTCCTATAAATAAATACATATGCCAAACAGCCTCTCTTTTGTCTTTTTATTTTTTACTCCATATTTTTTCCATATAATCCGCAATTTGTTCAAGTTTCATACTTCTTGACGCTTTAAGCAGTATCACATCGCCGTTTTTTAAGATATTTCCTATCTCGGCGCAAAGCTCATCGTTGTTGTCAAACGAAAAAATCTTGTCCTCGGGCATACCCGAATCCTTTGCACCCTGTGCAATCAGCTTTGCTCTCTCGCCGACGGTGATAAGACAGTCAACCTTTGACCGTGCCGCAAGCGCACCGACATTCAGATGTGCCTGTTCGGATATTGTTCCGAGTTCCATCATATCGCCGAGACACGCAACACGCCTGCCGTCCGTTTCGGCAAGTGACAGGACATCGAGCCCCGACCGCATCGAGGTCGGGTTTGCGTTATAACAATCTTTGATAACGGTAAAGTTTCCGATTTTAACCGCCGCCTGGCGCATACCGTCGGGAATGAATTCGCGGATTCCGCATATTATGTCATTCATCGGCACGTTATACTTTACGCCGATTGCAACCGCAATCAACGCATTATATACATGATGAATGCCCGGCACGCTTATTCTTGCGTTATATTCTTTATCCTCATATTTAAAGCTGAATTCTGTTCCGTCCGCGCTTACCTTTATGTTTTCGGCAACCAAATCACATCTCGTATTGTTTATTCCGCAATACACCGTTTCAAATTCAACCGAACCGTTTATGCCCCACAGCAAATCATTATCGCCGCACAAAACAACCGTGCCGCCGTGGGTCAGACCGTCAAGGATTTCAAGCTTTGCCTTTAAAATTCCTTCACGGCTGCCGAGATTCTCAATATGAGCCTCGCCGACATTTGTTATAACCGCCGTATCCGGCTGTGCCGCAACCGTAATTCTTGCAAGCTCGCCGAAATGGTTCATTCCCATTTCAAAAACCGCTATTTCGTGGGTTTTATCCAGCCGAAAAATCGTATGAGGTACGCCTATTTCATTATTAAAATTTCCCTCGGTCGCAAGTGTCTTGTATTTTTGAGCCAGAACGCTCGCAATCATTCCTCTCGTTGAGGTCTTTCCCACGCTGCCCGTTACAGCAACAACGGGAATTTTAAACTCGCGCCGATATGCGGCGGAAAGGTCAAGCAGGGCTTGAGATGTATCGGCAACGGCTATGCAAGGTACATTGTCGGGAATATCCGCACCGTCTTGTACGATACAGCATATTGCGCCGAGTTCCGCCGCCTTTTTTATATACTTATGCCCGTCCGAATTCTCGCCTTTGAGCGCAACAAACACCGCTCCGTCTTTTATGGTTCTCGTGTCGGTTGACACCGAACCGATAAGTTCATCCGTGATATTTTCGCAATTTATCGGTTTGCCCGATACCGCTTTCGCCGCACGGCTTACAGTAAATATTTTTTCCATATTAGTTCAAATCTCCATTTCTCCGCTCCCCGGTTATAATTGAGAAAAACGCATTTTTTCTCAACATTAATCACCTTGAATGTTCAAAAGTTTTCTCACGATTTCTCTCTCGTCAAAATCGATTGTGCGATCCGCTAAAATCTGGTATGTTTCGTGACCTTTTCCGGCAAGCAAAACAACATCGTCTTTTTTCGCCATATCCAAAGCCGTTTCAATCGCCTCAAAGCGGTTTACCACAACCGTATAGTCACACTTTCCGTTCTTTACGCCCTCGACAACATCATTGATGATTGCCACGGGGTTCTCCGTTCGCGGATTGTCACTTGTCACAACACAATAATCCGAAAGTTCCGCCGCTATTCTGCCCATTTTGGGGCGTTTGCCGGCATCGCGGTCGCCGCCGCAGCCGAACACCGTTATTATTCTGCCCTTGCAGAATCCTCTTATCGTGCGGATGACGTTATAGAGACCGTCGGGCGTATGCGCATAATCGATGATTACGCTGAAATCGCGGTTTGTTTCCACAACTTCGATTCTTCCTTTTACGCCCCTTGCGCTTTTAAGTCCCTCAACCGCGTCATCCATATGGATTCCCGCCGACACAAGACATCCGAGTGCCGTCAATGCATTATATACCGAGAACATCCCCGGTATTCCCAGTTCCACATCATATTCTTTATTTTCGTATGAAACTTTAAACGCAACGCCTTTTTCGGAAAGCTTTACATCGGACGCGTGTATGTCGCAATCACTTTCAATGCCATAGGTCAGCATTCTCTCGCAAGTCGAATGTTCAAGCAGATAGTCGCTTCCGCTGTCATCGCAGTTTATCACGCCTGCCTTTGATATGGTAAACAAAATACTCTTTGCCGCAAGATAATTCTCCATTGTCTTATGAAAATCGAGGTGGTCTTGGGTTATGTTGGTAAACGCCCCGACATCAAAGCGGCACGCCGTAACTCTGTCAAGCGCAAGAGAGTGAGACGAAACCTCCATTACCACATATTCCGCACCTTTTTCCGCCATTTGCGAAAAGAGCTGCATAAGCTCGAGCGAATCGGGCGTTGTATGCTTTGACGGAATAACCTCTGTGCCTATCATATTTTGGTTCGTTCCGATAAGACCTACCTTTCTGCCAAGCGATTCGAGAACCGACTTGACAAGATATGTTGCCGTGGTCTTTCCGTTTGTTCCCGTGATGCCTATAAGGCGGAATTTACGTTCGGGATGTCCGTAAAAGTTGGCCGCAGCCTTTGCCAGCGCAAGCCGCGTATTCCTGCATATTACGCACGTCACGCCGAGTTCGCTTATATCCCTCTCGGCAATAACGGCAATCGCGCCTCTGTCTATTGCATCGGCGGCGTATTTATGGCCGTCCGTTTTAAATCCCGTAATACATACAAATATATTACCCGGTCTTACCTCCATCGAATTAAAGGCTATACCCGTTACATTAAGCTGTTCGGCACCTATTATCTTTTCTACCTCAATATCGGCGAGCAATTCGCTGAGTTTCATATCTCTCATCCTCTCTGTTAAAATCAATGTATCTTTATTATAAGTATAATCTGCTAATTGTAAAATTCTGAAAACTTTGTATAATTTGGAATAATCTAAAATTATACTTTATATATTTTATCATTTTGTCCACATATCAGATTTAACCGTATCATAAATCCAAAATAATTTTATTTGATTAACGCCCGAAGCCCGGTTCCGTCTGCCGCTCCCGGACGGCAATGTAAAAATTATTTTGGATTTTATATTAAGTTACCCTCACATTCGCATTTTATATTATACAATCTCCTGTATAAGTATAATCATCAGTCAGCCGTGTTCACATCGGAATAGCTGAAGTCAATCGACACAACCGTTCCCGGCTCAACCACCGTTCCGGCAACGGGACTTTGACCCGAGCAAACGGCCTCGCCCGTTCCCGCCGCACCTTTTACGTGGACGTTAAGCCCCGAATTGGTCAGCGTTGCCGCCGCTTGTGCCGCGCCCTGTCCCTTTACATCCGGGACGGTAATGTTTCTGACTGTTTTTTCTCCGTCTGTATAGGCAACAACCGTTCCGTCTTTGGCAAGTTTTGTATGCGCCTTTGGCAGCTGATCCGTTATGGTTTTTCCGCTGCCTTTGATGCGAATTTCAAATCCTGCTTCCTTTAATATTTTGCTTGCCTCGTCGGTTGTCTTGCCCGAAATATCGGGTATTTCTATCTCGGCATACTTCTTTTCATCTTCGTTATATTTCGGTTCAACGCCGAGATACTGCAGAGTTTCTTCGAGTATATTTTTTACCACCGGTGCGGCAATAACACCGCCGTAGTACGGCATTCCCTGTGCCGGCTGGTCAAGAATGACCAGGCACGCAACTTTCGGGTCGTCCGCCGGTGCAAATCCGATAAACGACGCAACATACTTTGAATTACCTCTCGGGTATTTCTCCGATGTACCGGTCTTTCCGGCAACTCTGTATCCGGCAAGATACGCATTCTTACCGCCGCCTTTTGATACAACCGATTCCAAAATGGAACACATCGTCTTGCTTGTCTCTTCCGATATTACCTGGCGAACCGTTTCGGGTTCATTCTTTTCGACCACAATACTGTCGGAATTGACTATTTCTTTAACCAAATGCGGTTTATAGAGCGTTCCGCCGTTTGCGACCGCCGACACCGCCGTTATCATCTGAAGCGGTGTAACCGTGATTGACTGTCCAAACGATGATGTCGCAAGGTCAACATCGGTAAATTTGTCCTCGGTAAAGCCGACACCGGTTGTTTCACCCGGAAGCTCGATTCCCGTTTCCTCAAAAAATCCGAACGCACGAATGTTTTTTAAGAAACGTTCTTTGCCTATCTTTTGTCCTATCATAATGAATGCAGGGTTACACGAATTCTGAACCGCCTCGGCAAACTTTTGCGAGCCGTGACCCGAGCGGTTTGCACAGTGGATTGTTTCGGTCAGAACTTTGAGTGAACCGCCGCAGTTAAACACATCATCGAGAGTACACGCGCCCGTCTCTATCGCCGTTGACGCAACAACCGCCTTGAACGTTGAACCCGGCTCGTATGAATCGACAACCGCCTTGTTTCGGCGCACAACCTGAATTATCTCGTTAAATTTCGTCAGATACTCCGTTCCGTCAAGTTTTTTCAAATCCTCCTCGGCGTTCGGGTATTTATCGAGAATCGGCTGTGTTATTTCAAACGGAGAGTTGAGGTCATAATCGGGCTTTGTCGCCATGGCGAGAACATCACCGCTTTTGACATCCATAACTATTGCCGCCGCGCCCTCTTCGAGCTTATTCGAAACGCGCGCGTTTTCAAGATGCTTTTCGACATAGCTTTGGATTACCTCGTCAATCGTCAGAACAACGCTGTTTCCGTCCTGCGCCTCGATATAACTTTCATAATCCGAGCCCGAGTCTATGCCTGCCGTTTCGCGCGTTGAGATGACGCGTCCCGGAACACCGCTGAGCTTATCATCATACACGCTCTCTATTCCTTCAAGGCCTTGATTGTCCGAACCGACAAAGCCTATTACGTGGGACGCAAGATTGTTATACGGATAATATCTCTTTACGTCCTCTGCGAACTTTACACCCGAGAGCTTATGGTCGTTAATATAATTTCTGAGCGCGTCCGCCTCTTCTTTTTCCGCTTTCTTTTTTATATATTCAAAGCCGCTGTCGGTCTTGTTGATTTTATCTTTGACCTCATCGCTTTTTACATTCAAAATTCTCGCAAATTCGTCCGCCGCCGTCTGTACCGAAAGCCCCGACTTTTCTATCGATGATTTCAGCTGTGACGGCGCTATGCTTATCGTTTCAACGGTAACGTTGCTCGCCAAAACGCGATAGTTCCTGTCATAAATCTTGCCGCGCTTTGCGCTTACCGTGTTATCGCTTGTCTGTTGTTCAAGCGCCGCGCGCGACAGATATTCGCCGTTGACAATCTGATGCCAAAAAACCCTTGCGATAAGTATTGAAAAGCAAGCCAAAAAGATGACCCCGATAACCGATATTCTGTATCTGTGCTTTGGCTTGTTTATTTTTCTCAGTTTTATGCGGCGGCTTTGCCCCGAGCCGTCCGTATTGCGTCTTTCCGCCATATGTTTTGCACCTCATAATTCAAAATATGCCGTTCGCAAGGCTTGTCGAACGGCACCTGTCTTTGTACGGCCGCCGTGAAGCCTCGGCGGCAGCCCAAACGGCAAAATGTTTTTGCCGTCATCTTTTTAATATTATATTCACTAAAAATCTATTTTAAAACCCTGAATGCATTCATAAGCGTTCCCGGTGTTCCCAAAACCGCGTCATCGGACTTATTCTCACTCTGTCCGTCACCGCCGTCTTGCATATCCATCTGTATGTAAAAAACCTGATAATTCTCAGGCGCCATCATTCCGAGTTCTTCCCTCGCCGTCTTTTCTATCTCACCTTTTTCAAGCTTTCCGTCTATCTTGACTTGCATCGCCTGATTTTGGGACATTACCTCGCTGTACTGTTTTTCAAGCTCGCTGATTGTACGGTTTCCGTTTAAAATGCTTACATATCGACAAAGTATAACCATTGCCGCTATAAACACAATTACGCTTGCCGTTGCAATCCTGCGCATTTTATTTTTATCAATAACGGCATCGGCTCTGTGTGCCGGGACGGACGGTTTTTTAACAGCCTCTTTCCGCTTTGGCGCAACCTCAACCGGCGTTCTGTACGGCGTTAAATCATATGCCGCATTTGTTCTGTTTGCCGTGCCCGATGTATATCTGCTTGAATAACCGTTTGTATTGATTTTGTCCCTGTCATAGATACCGGTATAGCTTCCGGCTCTGCTGCGCTTTATGTTTCGTGTATCTGTGGGCACGGTTCTCATCCTCTCTTATAATAGTTTTAATCAATGTGCCGCGTCATACTCTGCGGCTTTTTATGTTCACAATTCCGAGTTTAAAGCTTTTCGGCAACCCTAAGCTTTGCGCTGTGCGCGCGATAATTCGCGTCCGTCTCGAATTTATCCGCAACAATCGGCTTGCGGTTCACCAAACTTACCGTTGGCTCTTTTCCGCAAACGCAAACGGGAAAGTCCTTGGGACAGATACACCCTTTCGCAAGGTCGGCAAACGCTCGCTTGACTATTCTGTCCTCGAGCGAGTGAAACGTTATCACGGCAAGTCTGCCGCCGGGTTTCAATATATCGACAAAGTCGCGTATTGCCCCGTCCAAACCGTCAAGTTCGCCGTTTACCTCAATTCTCAATGCCTGAAAGGTGCGCTTTGCCGGGTGCTTGTCCGCAAAGCGTGCCGACGGCGGAAACGCCGATTTTATTATATCCGACAATTCGGTGGTCGTCTCTATCGGCGAGTTTTGACGCTCGCGGCATATTGCCCTTGCAATTTTTCGGGCAAATTTATCCTCGCCGTATTTAAATATAATATCGGCAAGCCTTTTTTCATCATATGTATTGACAACCGTATAGGCGTCAAGCTCGGCGCGTCTGTCCATTCTCATATCGAGCCTTGCACAGCTGTTATAACTGAATCCGCGCTCGGGAACATCGAGCTGGGGCGATGAAACGCCCAAATCCAAAACCGCACCGTCTATTGCATCGATACCGAGGTCGGCGATAACGCTTTTTACATTAAAAAAGTTGTCGCGGCACAGCGTTATTTTGCACTTGAAATTTTTAAGCCGCTCAGTTGCCGCCGCAATCGCCGCATCGTCACGGTCAATGCCGACAAGACATCCTTTGTCGGATAATTCGGAACAAATAAGCGCCGAATGACCTCCGCCGCCCAAAGTTCCGTCAACATATATGCCTTTCGGATTGATATTCAGCATACTTACGCTTTCTTTCGGAAGAACCGATATATGCGAAAATTCCATTGAAAAATACCCTCCGAATTACATTCCTATCTGCATAAGCAGCTTTTTAATCTCTGCCTCATCAAAGTTATCGTCCGCGTATTCGTTCCAGTTATCGGTACTCCAAATTTCAACCTTTGTCTGTTCGCCGACAACAACAATCTCTTTTGACAGAGCCGCATACTCTCTGACCTGGGGCGGAATAACCACCCTGCCTTGAGAGTCAAGCGAACATTCCGCCGAGTTTCTCTGAACAAATCTCATCATCATGGCCCTGACCTGAGGTTCAAAATCCGATGCTATGCGTTCCATAAACTTGTTCCATTCTTCCACGGGATACAAAAGGGCGCACTTTTCCTCGCCGGCGGTGACAACAAAGTTCTCGCCGAGAGCCGCTCTGAACTTTGCAGGTATGCTGACTCTGCCTTTTGCGTCTATATTCTGGTCATATTTTCCGACAAGCATCTTTGCCGCCTCCTTATCCTTGCGCCCGACGGTTAAACGGACTTAATTTATCTCGTATTTCGATGTCGCTGAAATCCGCGCCACATCGTTCCACTTTGTGCCACTTTGCTCCACCTGATACTATTTTAATATAAAACTTAAAAAAACGCAAGTGTTTTTTTGAAAAAAATTTAATTTTTTTTTACATTTTTCTATCAATTTTGCCATATGGTCGTCAAAACCCTTGATATTTCGGTATTTTTCGCATTACGAACAATTTTTAAACATTTATTTTTATGCTGAATTTTTGAATTTATATTTGACAAAATCGGCTCTATGGATTATCATATATAAATAAGAGGTATTATTAGATATAAAAATGCCAAAAATAAAATTCGGACAAATTTTAATACAGAGGTTAAATTAATGGAAAGACACATAGAGGCAGAGAGGATTGACCTTGTTATCAATCTTTTCGGAAATTTCGATGAAAATGTAAAAATAATTGAAAAAGAGCTTGACGTTGCGATAATAAACCGCGGCTCGGATATAAAAATCGGCGGCGAACCCGAGGGGGTTGACCGCGCCGCATCGGCGGTGAATGCCCTGCTTGCCATGGCGGCAAGAGGCGAAACGATTTCAGAGAGCGAAGTCAGATACGTTATGTCACAGATTGAGGACGGAAACGAAGAAAAGCTTGAAGACCTCGGCAAAGACGTTATCTGTATCAACTCGTCGGGTGCGCCGATAAAGGCAAAAACCCTCGGTCAAAAGACCTATATCAATACCATAAAACAAAACTCAATCGTGTTCGGCATCGGACCTGCCGGAACAGGAAAGACCTACCTTGCGGTTGCGGCGGCGGTAAGCGCATTTAAAAACAAAGAGGTGAGCCGAATAATACTCACACGCCCGGCGATTGAGGCAGGCGAAAGTCTCGGCTTTCTGCCCGGAGATATGCAGGAAAAGGTTGACCCGTATTTGAGGCCGCTCTATGACGCTCTCGGCGAAATGCTCGGCTATGAAAGCTTTCACAAGAATTTAGAGCGCGGCTCAATCGAGGTTGCACCTTTGGCGTATATGCGCGGCCGAACCCTCGATAACGCATTCATAATTCTCGATGAAGCACAGAACACCACCGCCGAACAGATGAAAATGTTCCTGACAAGAATGGGCTTTTCGTCACACATTGTCGTGACGGGCGATGTCACACAAATTGACCTTCCGCGTGACAAAAAATCGGGTCTGCGCGATGCCGAGTCCGTTTTAAAGAATGTTGAGGGCATCGAGTTCGTATATCTCGATGAACGCGATGTTGTGCGGCATCCTCTTGTTCAGAGAATAGTCAAGGCGTATGAGCGCAAGACGTTAGAGCGCGAACGCGCAGCAAAGAAAAGCAATCGGAATCAGGGTGGCAGAGTATGAAAATAAGTTTTTTGAACCAACAGGACAAGTATAAAATCAGCCGCAGCACGAAGGATTTGATAAAAAAGTGCGCAAAGGCGGCTTTGGACTATATGAATTTTCGCAGTGATGTCGAGATAAGCGTAATGCTCACCGACAACGAGGGTATTCGCGTTCTCAACAGCCTGCACCGCGGAATCGACCGCGCAACGGACGTGCTTTCCTTTCCCATGTTCGAATATGACGAGGACGGCGAAATTATAGAAGATTATGTCGAGTTCAATGAAATGGGCGAGCTTTGTCTGGGCGATATAGTTATCTCGGTCGAGCGCGCATATGAACAGGCGGAGGAATACGGACACTCGCCCGAACGCGAAATAGGATTTTTGACCGTACATTCGATGCTGCATCTTTTGGGATATGACCATATGACCGAGGACGAAGAAAAGGAAATGTTCGGATACCAGCGTGAAATACTCGACAGCATCGGACTTACACGAGACACCAATCCCGAAAAGGAGGACAACAAATGAAATCAGGTTTTATAGCCATCACCGGCAGACCGAACGCCGGTAAATCAACCCTGCTCAATCGTATGGTGGGCGAAAAGGTTGCGATTACTTCATCAAAGCCACAGACCACAAGAACAAAAATTTTAGGCGTTAAAACGGGCGAAGATTATCAGCTTGTGCTTATCGACACCCCGGGAATACATAAACCCCATAACAAGCTCGGCCGCCGAATGGAAAAGTATATCTATACGGCAACCCAAGACATTGACGCGCTTTTATATGTTATCGACTGTAACATAAAAGACGATGAATTGGAATTGGAGGCGGCATCTCTCGCCGGGCTTAAAGCGTCAAACGTACCCGTTATTCTTGCCGTAAACAAGATTGACACCGTTCAAAAACTCCGGCTTTTGCCTATTTTGGACAAGCTCAAAGGCATATACGATTTTTCGGATATAGTTCCGATTTCGGCAAAGAATGATGAAAATCTGGACGAACTTTTTGAAAAATTAAAAGAATTCCTGCCCGAAGGTCCCAAATTCTTTCCCGATGACACCATCACCGACCAGCCCGAACGTCAAATTGTCGCCGAATATATCCGCGAAAAGGCTCTGCGCCTTTTAAACCGCGAGGTTCCTCACGGGATTGCGGTCGAGATAGAAAGAATGAAAAAACGCAATAACGGAACGTATGAGATACTTGCCGCAATATATTGCGAAAAGCAAAGTCACAAAGGAATCATTATCGGCAAAGGCGGCGAAAAGCTCAAAAAAATCGGCAGCTTTGCGCGCACGGACATAGAAAAGTTTTTGAACGCCAAAGTTTATCTCGAGCTTTGGGTCAGAGTCAAAGAGGATTGGCGAAACCGCGAAAACTTTATCTCGGACATCGGTTTTGAATAAATACTTGAATTTATTACCTGTATATATCACACTCTCTATCGCATACTAAAATCAAACGCGACAGAGAGGATGATATTTATGGCTGACGCAAGCGAAACCAAGAGCCGCGACATTTCACAAATCGCGGACGAATACTGGGAAAAATTTACGGAATCGGGAAGCGTGTCTTCCTATCTTAAATATAAAACGTACACAAACGCGAATAAAAAGGACGGTGAAACAGTTGGCTATCGTTGATGCCGCCGGAGTTGTTACAAAAGAAACAAAATACGGTGATACATCGAGAATACTTACGGTTGTAACCAAAAATCTCGGCAGGATTTCGATTCTTGCCGGCAATGCCCGAAAAGGCAAGTCGGGGCTTTTAACCGCCACGGGACTTTTTGCTTACAGCCGTTTTACCTTATTTAAAAGCAACTCTTCTTCTCTCTATAAGCTCAACGAGGGCGAGCTGATTCACTCTTTTTCAGAGCTGCACGAATCGCTTGACGGAATGGCGTTCGCCGCATATTTTTGCGACCTTACAAATTTTATCGTTCAAGAGGGCGACCCGAACGCGCCCCAAGTTGAACTTTTATTGCGCGCGCTTTATCTTTTAAGCCGCGTTGTCAAAAATCCAAACCCGACTCAAAGCGCGGAGTTTGAAAAAATCAAAGCGGTCTTTGAATTTCGTTCGCTTATGCTTGACGGACGGCTGCCCGATATGTCATGCTGTGGCGGCTGCGGAAAGCTTGACGGGCTGCACTTTCTGTCACCTCTCGACGGCAAGGTTTATTGCGAAAAATGCATTGCGGACAAAACGGGAATTATTCGGATAAACAATGCGATTCTCGCCGCCATATCATATATCGCTCTGGCGGCGGACAAAAAAGAATTTTCGTTCACTCTGCCGCCGCCGTCACTCAAATACTTAAGCGAAGTCGGCGAGAACTGTATAGAAACGATTTTTGAACACAGGTTTAAAACCCTCGAATATTTAAGAAAAGTTACCGCATTGGGATAACGCCGAATACATAAATATGAACAGCACGGGCGCAATTGACAAGCGTAACGATTGACAATTGACGATTGACGATTGACGATTAAAAATCAAAATAATTTTTACATTACCGTCCGGGAGCGGCAGACGGAACCGGGCTTCGGGCGTTAATTTAAAAAAATTATTTTGATTACGAATATTGATAAATCAAAAATATAAAATAACATTTTACATTGCCGAATACATAAACGGAGAACACAATATGGACACAAAACAACTTCAAAATGAAATATGCGAATTTTTACATAGCCGCGGCGCGGCACAGGTCGGCTTTTGCAAGGCGGCGGACAACGAGTTCAACCTCGGCTATGCAATATCATATACCGTCCATTTATCGAATGCGGTTATCGATTGTATCGATACCGCACCGACACACACATACTTTCATCATTACCGAACCGTCAACGCCCTGATAGACCGAAACTCTCTCGAATGCGGCATTATGCTCGAACGATTCGGATTCAGATACGCCGCTGTTCCCGCGTCACAATCGGTCAACGGAATGCAGGGAATCTATTCGCACAAACGTGCGGCGGTCGATTCGGGTCTCGGGACAATCGGCAAAAGCAGCCTGTTTTTATCAAACAAATTCGGGCCGAGGGTAAGGCTCGGAACCATACTTACCGATTGTCCGTTTGAGGTTCGCGGCATCAACCCGACAAGCGTATGCGGCGGTTGTCGGATATGCACCGACGCCTGTCCGGCAATGGCAATTGTCGGCAGAGAATGGTCGCCCGGCACTCCGCGCGAGGACATAATTGACGCACAGGCGTGCAGCGATTATATGAAACGCGCATTCAAGCACATAGGCAGGGGCGCGGTCTGTGGAATCTGTATGAGAGTCTGTCCGCACGGAATAAAAAACAAACAGGAGTGATTAACCATGAATATTAAACCCAAAACCCCGTCCGAATCATATACCGAACAGGTTCATATGGTCAACGGCGCGGATTTAAACGGAAGCAAACGTCTTTTCGGCGGCACGCTTTTATCGTGGATTGATATGGTCGCCGGAATAACGTCAAGACGGCACACGGGAATGAACACCACCACCGCGGCAATCGATAACCTGAACTTTATCAAGCCTGCATACGGTGCGGATTTGGTTGTTATAACGGGGGTTGTGACATACACGGGAAACACATCTTTAGAGGTATGCGTTAAGTCTTATATCGAACACAGTGACGGCGCGCGCGAGCTTATGAACGAGGCGTATGTTGTTATGGTTGCTCTTGACGGAAACGATAAACCGTGCAGGGTCATTCCTCTTGCCCCCCAAACCGAAGAAGAAAAAACAAATTTTGAACTCGGCCGCCGCCGTGCATCAGAGCGAAGGCAACGCCGGGAGCGTAACGCTCCACCTATCCCCGAACGAGTTTGATTATCATCTCAACCGAGCCGCAAGCGTTCCGCTTGACCAACCCCGAACTAGTTTGATTATCATCTCAACCGAGCCGCAGGGATTTTTGATAAATTCAGAGCAAGCAAAGCGTGCGCAAAAACACAGGGCTCCCGAAAAATGAGGGTTAGACCCGAAATTTTTTGGGAAGAGGAGATGCCGCAAAGCAGGCGATTGAATTTTATTACTATAAAATTCAGAGCAAGCAAAGCGTGCATCGACGACGATTACTTATATTCCCTATATAAATCATTGATTGTCGCATACACAAAGTCGGGGGTAATACCGAATTTTTCAAAATCATCCTCTGTTCCCTCGCCGCTGAGGACAAACACCGAGTTTATCCCTGCATTTTTTCCGCAGGCAATGTCCGTATAAACTCTGTCGCCGACAACCGCCGTTTCACTCGGTTCAAAGCCGTATTTTTTCATCGCAAGCATCGGCATTTCGGGCTGTGGCTTGCCGATAAAAATCGGTTTTCGTCCCGTTGCGCGTGTAAGCATCTCACTTACCGAACCGCAATCGGGAACATATCCGTACCAAGTCGGACAAACCCAATCGGGGTTTGTGGCAATCCATTTAACACCCCTATTTAATAATATACACGCGTCATCAAGCTTTTTGAACGTAAGCTCGGTATCAAACCCCATGCAAAGACAATCTATGTCATCCTCTAATCTGTCCGTTATGACAAGACCCGAATCTCTAAGCTGTTCTTTAAACGATTCCGTACCGAACGCATATATTTTTTTATATTTATCCGCCCTAAGGCGTACAATCGTTGCATCGGTCGAAGTCAAAAAGTCGTCTTTATCCGACCCGATACCGAGCCGCGCCAGCTTTTCAATATACTTATCCACGCTCTTTGACGAATTGTTTGTTAAAAAAATATACTTTCCGCCGCGTTTTTTTATACAATCCAAAAATTCAATCACGCCGTCAAAAAGCCTGTCATCGAGATATATTGTCCCGTCCATATCAAGCAGGAACAGTTTTATATTTTTTATATCATTTGAGTTCATATTTATCCTCATTTCTTATATTTATTTCAAAAAAAATTAATATATGTCTTTACAAATCAACAAAAGTATTATATAATGAATACGCAACAAAAAGCAACAATGGCGAAAATAAAGAAAGATTTTAAATATATTTACGGAAATTATGCAACAATGCGCAAATAAAGCTATGTTTTATAAAAGAGAGGATGATTTAAATGTACAGCAGCGAAAGAGAGCGCGAAATACTTGACCTTTTATCTCAGCACGATTATGCAACGGTTGAGTTTCTCGCAAGCAAGGTTCACATAAGCCCGTCAAGCATACGCAGGGATTTAAAGCGTCTTGAACTCAAAGGGCTTATCACGCGAAGTTATGGCGGTGCGGAAATCAAGGATTCTGTCAACAGACAAATCCCGTTCTTTTTACGCAGCCACAAAAACACAAAAGAAAAGACATTTGTTGCCGAAATGGCGGCGTCGCTTGTCAAGCCGGGCGATGTTATCTTTCTCGACAGCTCAACGAGTACATACTTTATGATTGAATATCTTAAAAACATAAAGAACATCACAATAATAACAAACAGCCTTGCCTCAATGTCGCTTTGTTCGGAATACGACATAAATTCGTTCTTTGCCGGCGGTCAGTTAAATCCCGAAAACCGCTCTTGCTGTATCGGCGCGCACACGGAACAATTTATCGATTCGGTTCACGCCGATTTTTGCTTTTTCTCGGTTCAGTCTCTCACCAAAGACGGCATTTTGTACGATTGCTTTTTTAACGAAGTGATTCCGAGACAGCTTATGATTGAAAATTCCGAAAAAAAGGTGTTCTTGTGCGACAACAGCAAAATCAATCACTATTCGGCGTATAAGCTGTGCGATATTTCGACCTTGAACTATATTATAAGCGATATAAATATTGAAGGCTATCTTGATAAAGACTATCCCGACATAAAATTTTTATATGATAAAAATACAAACTCGTGAAACAAGCTCCAAATTTGAAAACACAGATTATTTGTCTGCTGAAAAAATCCGTACTTTCGCAAAACAAAAATGCAGGAACTGAATACTTTGCCCCTGCATTTTTGTTATACATATTCGATTATTATCAATTTATTTGTTCTGACCCTTATTCAATATTGTGCTGAGCAAGGTTTTCAAACTCTTAATCTGTGTTTTGAGATAAAACTCATCTTCAAACATAGCATAATGCACGGTTGCACGAACAAACAGGAATATAAATCCCGAAAGCTCTTCGACCGATATTCCGAGTTTCGGCGAAAGCCTTTGAGCATACTCGGTATATCTCTCGTTTACACCTTCGAAAAATTTCTTTCCGTGTTCGATGTACTTCGGATGAGTATAGACCTGATACATAAGTCTGTACTTTTTGCCGTATTTCTCTGCCGCCCAATACGGAACTTCCTCGATAAAACGATAAAGTTCTTCGATATTTTCGGGTGCTTTTGCCATAAATTCCTGTTCAACCTGTGCCATACAATGCGCGGTAGACTTAACTATAATATCATCTACGCACGGAAAATATGAATACAAATTCGCGGAGGTCATTCCGCAATATCTGCCAAGCTCTTTTATTCCCGTGTCACGCAATCCGTTGTCACAGTAACATTCATAACATTTCTCCATAATTTCCCGTGTTTTCTCTTCCCTGTACTCCGGTTTTCTCATAAAAATTCCCCTTTCGCTTTACTTTTACTGATTTTTCTTTTCAACTTATTTTTACCCCTTTATATACTCTATATAATTATAACTCATTATTAAAAATAATGCAAGAGAAATTTACTCGCTTTAAACATAAATCGACAAAATATTTACATATTTGTAACATTTGTTAAAATATCTTTACAAATTATCGTGCAATATTTACCGCCGCTAAACGATATTAGCCTAAAAATTAAATATTGTTTTTGTATAAATGATATGTTATAATCAATCGTGACACGAAATGTCACTCGAATTTGATATATAATACAATCGTAAAGGATAAAGTATTTTAATATCAAAGGAGGTGACGCAATGAGGTACGGTGTAAATTGGGTAATGCGGCGAGCGTTTATAAAACCTACTACTTGCGAGGAATGTTTTTCAAGAAACGGAAGAATATATTCTTATGATGACATAATTAGTATAGGTGAGCCGCGGCTGCATCCCAACTGTGGGTGTTGGCTTGAAAAAATAGAAGCCATAAAAGCCGGTATGGCAACAAGCAAAGGCTGTTATTTTCAAATGACGGACTTGTGTTTGTAACTTATGACCATTATGAAACATTTATTGAAATTATATGAGATGAGCAAAAATTATGCAAGATATAACATTGGATTTTACGGGATGTAAGTATTTTCTTGAACTACATGATGTATTAAAAAAGGCGTTTGGTTTTCCTGATTATTACGGGAAAAATCTTGATGCGCTGTGGGACTGTTTAGATAATTATTGTGATTGGGACTTATGCGTATATGTAAAAGGCTTGAATACACTTCCTAAAGAATTCGAAGAATATATGCAAAAAATGATTAGGATTTTTGAACGTGTACATTCAACAACCCCCAATATTTTATTTGAAATTATTTCATAAATTCAGCAATTTTAACGGTTTGGATACTGCGCCGTATTGCGCACAAAGTAGTATTTTGCAGTATTCGAGCGGCGTTATGTCCGCTGTCGCAATATTTACCCTCGCATAAAAATCCGCTCCGATTCGGAGCGGATATACTTTGTATTTAATTTAGGCTGTCAAGTGATACAAAATTTCCGTTTTCGTACTCTTTGCGCCCACGTTTGATAATGTCTTTTTCTTCGTCCGTTAAATCGGTCCCGACAGTGATATTATTATCAACCAAAATTGCCAAAATCGGTTTTATTTCATTCATTGAATTGGCTCTTTTCTTTTTACCGTGAAAGTGGTATAATAATAGCGGTGATGAAAATGAC
>URAN01000035.1 GCA_900545865.1 uncultured Eubacteriales bacterium | reverse complement strand
AAGGCTGTGCATTTGTTTCCCTCGGGTTGAGACGAGATAATTTGCAATGAAAAAAGGCATCCGCAATGAGCGAATACCTTTTGAAGTTTTGCAGTTTGATAAGATAAAGCAAACTATCTCTTTGAAAACTGTCGCACCGTTAAAAAAGGTACGGTGTACCTTTTTTAGGCGCGAGAAACAAAGGCTGTGCATTTGTTTCCCTCGGGTTGAGACGAGATAATTTGCAATGAAAAAAGGCATCCACAATGAGCGAATACCTTTTGAAGTTTTGCAATTTGATAAGATAAAGCAAATTATCTCTTTGAGAATTTTCTGCTTCCCGAAAAGCCTGATTTTACGGGGTTTTCTCGAATTTTTGTTACTTGTATGTTATTTGCGTAGGACTGCTGATTAATGCATTTTACACTTAATAGTAGTTGTTTTTATATTTAAAATACATCAAGAACAATTATGACATATATCCGTAAATATAAACTTCTTTAAATAAGTTACTCCACAAATTACTGTTTTTTGCTATGACATCCGGGTTTTCGGCTTTTTCATCCAAAACGATTGTAACAAGCTTTGCTCCCAAAGCATCCCAAACCTCAATAGGGTTTTTCTTCCAGTAATATGTTCCATCAGTATTTCGTTGTACTAAAGCACGAAATGATCCAACAACCGGATACATCAATCCCTTTGGAATATAGTATTGCAAATCCTGTTGCTGTAAAAATGATTTTCCTACTACTTTACCTCCATCATATTTAGTATATTTTCTTGTTCCGAATCTTCTTCCTGTACCATTAGACACGCTTGCAAAAGATGTTTCAATTTTTTCCCAAAGTGTGAAAATATCATCAATAATAGGCATCATATTTCTTATCATATTTTCACGATCTATTTTTTGTTGTTCTTCCATACCGCCATTTTGTTTGAGGAATTTTTTCAGGCTTGCCTCTTTACCTGAATAACACTGCATTGGTTGAACATCAGAGAGAACACCATCAGCTGTTTTATATGGGTATATTTCTTGGCTAAACATAAGCAATATAGAAATTATCTCTCTAACATCAATAGGATCAATTCCTTCATCATTATAGTGTTCGTTCATCTTAAATTGAATCCTATTGTAAAATGAATTATTTGACAATGCTTCCTTTAATATCTCAAAGCTATTTTCCAACTCAGCAATAGATTTTAAATCAACTTGTACAGATGTATTTCTAGCTGCTGCTAATTCAACAGGAGATTCGATACCTTCAAAAATTTCAAAAAATACAAATTTATCATTTGAAAGATAGTTTTTACTTTTTGCTTCCAAAATAGCTCTTAATGTGTGTCCCCCATCTATATTGCCGTGGATTTCGGGATTATCAAAAGAAATTGTTAATTCCTCTGTTTTATTGTCCCAAGTGGTGGAAAGAGAGGATATTAAAATACCTCTATTCAATTCATGGAAATATTCGTTATCCCTTAGGCTATCCTTAATTTTATTGGCAACATTCGTTGTCATTTTTTGCTCTCTAGGGTTTGTTTCCATCCAATCTGACATTTCTTGCGGAATACTATTTGCTTGCACATAACAAACATATTTTACATGCTTACCCTTCGGATAGTTAGGATCTGCCATCTTCTTAAATTCTTTTGCTTTCAGTTTCAGTTGTGTCATATAAACCACATCTCCTTATAAAAAATAAATCTGTATTTTACGAATGCCAAAATACAGATAACTCCTCTAAGATATCAAATAAGGTTTATATGCAAATCCACATCCGTAAAAAGATACTGGTAATCTAACAAACACATTCGTTTGTAGATGAGCATATTATAGCACCTTATTTATAAAATGTCAAGTGTTTTTCGTTGTTGCTTATAATCCGTTGCCATATAGCCCGTTTACTTGTATAATATAAATGAGATGGAGGTGTTACATATGATCACCAAAGATTTAGGTGAAAGAATCAAAGAACTTCGCGCTAAAACTGGTTTGAGCCAAGAAAAATTTGCTTTAAGCATTGAAATGGACAGAACTTACTTTGCTTCTGTAGAAGCCGGTCGTAGAAATATTTCAATCTGCAACATAAAGAAAATTGCTGATGGACTCGGTGTATCTTTAAGCGAACTTTTTAAAGAACTTTAATACACAGAAATATGGTAGTGTAAAGTAAAAATGAAAGAATGGCATAACAATTTCACCAAATATCGCAGATTTTCGCTTGAAAGCTTGTAAATGCTCGTCTGCGATTAGTCAAGGGTAAAAATGAACGTGCCAAGGCACGCCCTATGACAAATCACAGAACGACCATTTGAGTATTAACTAAGCGAAAATCAGGATACGAGTAACAAAGAATTTTGTTGTCGCTTAGAATATTTTAATCCGGCAACCTGAGCAGGTGTAAGGTTAGATAAGGAACTATGAGGTCTGATGAAATTGTAAAAGAATACAAACATCATAATCATAGAATTAGCACTTTCAAAAGAGTTAAAACCATATCTTGTCTTGTACCAATATTTAAACTGCTTGTTAAAGGCTTCAATAACATTGTTGGAAATGTCATCTTTAAAGCTGGCAACTCTGATGTGAGAAACATCAAATATAGACTTTGTTGGCACTTTGTAAGCTGAATAGCGGTCAGTAACAATAGCATTAGGTTTGCCATATTGCTTTACACTATCAAACAAGCTGAAAGCTTGTGGAGAATCTCTGTGAGGTGATAGGTGGAATCCTAAAACAAACCTTGTTTCACTGTCAATGATAAACCAAACGTAATACTTTTTACCTGAGATTTTGACAACAGTTTCGTCAGCATGCCACTCATCAGAGTCAAAGTTCATAGCAGGCATAAGAGTAAGCATTTTGGAGTGAAAAATGGGAGCGAATTTTTTGCACCAGTCACTGATAGTAACATGAGAAACCTTGATATTGTACAGCATTTCAAGCATTGTAGTAATCTTGCGAAAAGATGTGCCGCCTATGTAAAACAGCGTTAAAGCAGTAATGACTAAATGTAAACTATGTCGCATACGTTTAAAGTTATCTTTGCCAATGATGTTTGACATAGACGGAGGCAGCTTTACAGTAGGTTTAGCTTGAAAGAACGAATGATTGCATTTTTTATCCGAGCAACGATAATTAGAATAATCGTTGTAATCGTGATGAAGAAATGCAGATTTACCGCAAACGGGGCAAGAAGGATATTTTCTTTGCTCTGGCGGAAGTGGTTTTGCACCTCTTGAACCACTTGAAACAAAATCAGGTGCAAATTGATGTTTGCATTTACGGCATTGGTATTTTTGATTACCAAACTTATCCTTGCCGTATTTATAAAGTGAATAAGAGTTGCACCGAGGGCAATTGTGTGATATAATATTTACCATGAGATCTTGATCTCCTTTCTCTGATTTTCAGGGAGGTATTTGGGTTTGTGGTAAAACCATTATACCATAAGGAGTTCAAGGTCTCAACTTTCATTTAACTTAACAAAACGAGAAATATTATGAAGAGGAGAAATAATATGATTTACACATTAGATGATTTTATAAGAGAATATTCTAAAATAAAAGAAATGGGATGGGTAAAAACTCATCGTTCAGGACCTACCGGTATAGGAAAAACATTAGAGGATTTACTTGGCATACCTGAAAATAATATAGATGGACCTGATTTTGGTGATTATGAACTCAAATCATGCCGTCTCAATTCAAATAGCATGCTTACCATTTTTACAAAAACACCTCAACCTAAAGGTGCAGCTAATACATTGCGTTTGACATTCGGTTATTCCAGCGATGCGTATGATAATGATGAAAAAGTGTTACACTCAACACTTTCTGCCGATAGATTTGTATCAATTGCCGATACTGGTCACAAATTAAAAATATTATGCAGCAATTCAAAAATTTCAATAGTGACTGAAGACAAAAAAGAATACGCATATTGGACACGTGATGAACTTAGAAAGGCATTTGAAAAGAAGTATAAAAACAAATTTGTATATGTAAAGGCAGAATCCCAAGGTACAGGAGCCAATGAACAATTCAAATTTATAGAAGCGTATGAAGTTTCAGGGTTTAACTATGATGCTTTTGTATCCTTACTGGAACAAGGGAAAATATTTATTGATTTAAGAATCGGTCAATATCATGGTGGTGCAAAAAATGGACAAACCCATGATCACGGAACAGGTTTCCGTATTAGAGAGTCTGATCAACACCTGTTATTTAAAGTTAACAGAAAAATTGTATAGGGTATTACCAAGCAACCGTGATGAACGCTTTGATGCAAAAAAGAAACTGTTATAATTAAAAACTTCGCCGAATGAAATGTATCGGCGAAGTTTTTAATTATCTTTTTCTCAAAACAACTATATGTTCATTTGTCATTGTAGAAGATTTAATACCGGTTTCGTTGGTCGGGGAATTAAGTGAAGGCATAACCTTGTTAATTATATTTCTATCTATAGTATGAATGTGTTCTAAACCATAATAATTTGCTATTTCTGCTATAATTTCATCGGTTCTCAACAGTTCATTTTTAACAGTTCTGTTTCCAACTACCCAAAACTGATAACCATTCTGTTTTGTTTTTTGTGCAATCGAAAATATAGCATTGGATAAATCTAGATAGAAGCTATAAACATCTCCGGCTCTTTCCAAATCAATATCTTTTATCTTTTCAAGTGACTCTCTCAAAACGCCACTTGGTATTGTATATTCAAACCCGTTCCTATACTTATCTCCACCCATAAGGCTTTTATCAATACCCATAATTTCTTTTTCCGTTAAATCAAACAAGTCAAGCCATTGCAATGACAATCTACTATATTCTCCATAGGCAACAGTAGTTCTGCTATCCCCATATGGCGGAGAAGTCACAACTAAGTCAACAGAATTATCCGGTATGCTTTCAAGCGTAGTAGCATTGTTTTTATATATTGACACAGTTGATTTAGCATCTTTATCTTCACAATATTCGATAAAAGAATTCATTTTCTCTACATTCCTGTCAAGTATAGTTGTAAATTCTTTTATAACATCAGGTTCAAACAATTCTACTTTTGCAGCAGGCATACGAAACATTTTGAATTCGCCATTTCTTCGGTTTGACACAAAGCGAATGGTTTCACTATATGCAACGAAAATAAAACTTCGAATATCCTGATTTTGAATTTTACTTATCTCTGCTTTTATTATCGACAATAATAAAACAACTTTTGGTTTGAACCAATATCCTATATTCTTAAATTGAGGAATATCAATATCCAAACAGTTATCACTTTTATACTTTTCCAAATATTGTGGTGCATTTGCTCCCCATCCATCTTTTGCAGTTAAATCTAGTCCATAAGAATAACGCATAACATCGTTTACACCATCAATTTGCAAAAGATATTGTTCATACTTATCTTTAATTCTGCCATACAATAAATTTATCTCTCTTTGAAGTTCGCTAACATCAACGGGAGTTGTTTTTACCTTGCTAAGAAAAAGTGCAAGCGGATTTATGTCTGTCCCGTATACATTTTTTATTCCTGATAACATACCTTCCACAAGAACCGTACCAGAACCCATAAATGGGTCAAAAATTGAACTTACATTTTTAACCTCTTTTACTAGTCTTATAATATTTCTGCTAATAGGACAAACCATCATAGCTGGATAGTTATGTATCCCATGGGTATATTCTCTAACATCATCGTTCTTAAAATCCCAATAATTATTCGGCAAAGAATTTAACATAGAAATCAATTCTTTATCCGCCTTATTTAATGATTTACTATTTGAATTAGTTAGCTGCATTTTTTTATTTTCCTCTTTTATCTTTGTTATTTCGCCATCGTGTGTTTTTATTTCAACAGTACAAATTGTATCGTTATGCCAACCACCGTGAGGAACTAACAAGATTCTTTCAATTTCAAATCCATATTTGTAACCTATACCGCCACTATTCCAACCAAAAGTGATAACCTTGCCTCCAAGCTTGACAATTCTTGATATTTCTCGTTTATGATTTCCCCAAAATGATGCCTTTGTTGTATCCCATGTAACATTGTAACCGACATTATTATAGCATTCACTCACTTGTCTTGGTGAATACGGAGGATCATACAACACACCATCTACTGAACTATCATCAAATATTTTCATAAAATCCAATGCATCAAGATGATAATCTGTGTCGAATTCTTCACTAAGGTCATTTGTGATTGTTGCTAATTTATTTCTATTAGCAAAAGGGTCAATCCATAATCCATCAGTAAGTTCTTCTACAATCAAATCGTGTATAGGCTTAATTTCAAATGTATTTTTGTTTGGCATAGCCCAAACCCTCTCAATTGAAACGGATGTATTAATTCTTTTTGTTTTAGTAGTAATCTTTTTTCTTGCATCAGAAGGTTTGGTTGCAGTTTCAGGAATAGTCCAAACATTACCAACACGTTGTGCTCCATCTATACGACCTTCGTTGCAAAGCACCTGAACACGTCTAGGTGTCATATCCCATTTCTCGGCAGTTTGGGCAACACTTAAGTAATTCATAAATTCTCTCCTCTATAATAACAATTATATTATATACCGAAATGCGAATAAAAGCAAGGGTAAAATAGATTTTTCTATGTTTTACACAAAAACTTTTTCTATAATAACAAGGCATCAGCAAATTGGCACCTTGTTATTTGTAAATATTTCTATTATTCATAATCTTTTTATTATTTGCTTCCCGTTCCAACAGATCCACCATCTTTTGATGCTTCCGTATTGTTTCAATATCTTGAAAAATATTATTACACATACGCATATCTTTCCGCAGTTTTCGCAATTCTGCATTGATTGTCTTGATTTCAGCCGTTGAATCGTTTTTACCATATATCCTGCTTCGTTGAATTACCGATTCTGAAATTTTTAATTCTGTATTTTCCTTAAAGCTGCTCAGCTGATCTGTCGTTTCAATATCATTCTCAATCAAAAAATGAAACTGTTTTTGATAACGTTCAAATTTTATTAGCTCCTCACGCATATAAAATGATACCCGTTGTGGCGTTTCCTTTTTGCGTATTTTGCCGAACAGATATAGGTAATGATAATACAACGCCTTAAATCCGTGCAGCTTTATCGGCTCGTATTTTTTAAGCCAAGCGTTATAATCCGTTGCAGGCTTATCCAAAATCCGTATGCCGTTTCTTGCCGATATAATTCTCTGTCTTATTGCTTCCTCACTATAATTCTTGCCGAGCGATTTAAGACGGATATATCTTTGAGAATAGGCAGGCTTTAATGCAATATACCTAACATCACGCTTAACCTCATACCCTCGCTGTTTTAATATTTTCCAAAACTGCTCATAGGTATATGAACACTTGATAATTTCATCGAGTTCATCTTTTATCTGTCCTCGTATGGTGGGATAGCCGTTTTTCTCCGCCATTACCTCCGCATAGTGCCTGCCCTTGCTTTTGGGATTTCTTATGACCGACAAATTGTTTTCCTCACAAAGCCTGTCAGAAATCTTTTTCATAAGAATATAATTTTCAGTATTGTCATAATACTTTTTGCCGTCTGCGAAAGATACGGAATTTATCACAAAATGATTATGCAGATGTTGTCTGTTAAGATGCGTTGCTATCAAAACCTCGAATCTATCACCCCACATCTCTTTTGCAAATTCAACTCCGATTTTATGTGCAAGCTCCGGTGTTACTTCTCCCGGCTTAAAACTCTGTATAGCGTGAAATGCAATAATTCCGTCCGTTTTGCCGTAGCGTAATTTTGTTTGCTGCATTTTATATGTAGCGGTATCGGGCGTAACATTAACGCCCGATACATATAATCGCTTTTCTGTTTTATACTCATCTGCCGCATAAGCCATAACATTATGCAATACCTGCATTTCAGCTTTGTTATATTGGTTTTCGTCTGTTTTTTCGGGATTTGCCGCATAGTTTATTAAACAATCAAGTCTGCCTTTTATATCCCAAATTTTTGTTGTAGCCATTTTTCATCACCCAACCTCATCTTTTCGGGAACTGTAAAAATCTCATTTATTTTCAATATCACCTTATCCAACAGCTTAGCCTGCTCACATAATTCCTTCATATCGGCACTTCCTATATTGGCAATACGATAAAGATTATTTCCAATTTCCATAAGTTCTGACATAATCTCATCATAGCCGTCCGGCGGTCGCTCTTTGGGCAAATAATGCTTTGCTATCATTCGCATAAATGCTGATTTTGTCATATTGCATTTTGCGATTGCTCGGTTTAAATTCTCATATTCTTCGTTGCTTAACCTTGAAGAAAATGACCTTGTACGCTTTCTCATCTCTGTCACTCCTTTCCGCTTGGGGTGTTAGGGGTATCCCTTAAAAATTGAATTTGTAATGCCAAATTCAGTGCTTGTTAAATCATTAAACATAAATCAGTCTGTGATTTATTACCTCCTCTGCACTATGCCGGGCATTGTTCATATGTCCGACCCATTCCATTTGGTGTGTAGCCTTATCGGGTGCAGTTTTTTCCGCATTTTTGATAAAGCAATCCATAATTTTCTGTGCCTTGACATCAACATCGTGTAAATGCTTATGCAACTTACCGCTAATTATCAAAGCTGTATATTCACTTTTCTTGTATTTCTTTAGATACTGCCGCCTTGCCCTGCCATATCTGCCGATTTTATAATTGCCGTTAGGAGCTTCCATATTTGGAAGATAATAATCTCCCACTTTTGTATATGTACCGCCGTTCTTTTCAAATAATGATTTCATTGTAATTCCTCCTCAAAATCTGTATGTTTGTCTAAATAGCCGTTCTATATATGCGTCATAGTCTATAAGCGTTCTGAAAATACAACCTGCAAGATATGCCGTTTCAGATTTTACATCTTTGGCAGCTCTGTAACATTCCATAGCTCTGTCCAAAATTTCCGGCATCATTTCATAACGTAATTTGGACCGTACATCTTGATTTGTGTAGGTCACCCCGTTGACAGTTATATTAGGTTTGCTCCAAAGAAGCTCCATAGCTTTCCTTGCAAGCTGTTTTTCGGTTTCTGTTGAAAATTCCTTATCTCTTTCGGGATGAAAATAACATTCGTCAAGATAATAAGTGAATTTTTCTGTTTCTAAATCCACAACCTCACCTTCTTGTTGTAGTGGTTTTTGATAAATGAGTATTGTTAAATGGTTATTGATATATTTATTTCCCGTCTTTATCGGATAGGCGGTGAGTGTTTAATACGGAGGGAGTGCCTCCGTATTATATAGGCAGTGGCTCTATATGGTATAGGTTACTTGTCTGATGATTTTTATCATTTGCGGTTTTTCGATACCGCATTTCTTTTGTGATAAATCCCTTTTCTTCCAAAGAAGCCGTCACCTTTCTCACCTGTGATATGCTTATGTTGCAATCCGCTGCGATTTTAGCCGTTGACGGATAACAAGTTCCAGTCTTTCTGTCGGCTTTCATTACAAGATACGCATACACAATAAACTCATACGCCGATAGTCCGCACTTAAATATATCATTTTGCATCGTAAAGAATTTACCAGTCACATACAACCATCTCCAATCCTATATATAAAGTTTTCAGAGCTGAACTTATTTTGATGTGTCTCTGAAATATCCGGTTTCTTCCCATACCTTCTTATCGGGGCAATAGTAATTGAACTCGCTTGAATTTTCGAGCTTCATAGCACATCCAAACTTTAAGATGCCTTGCTGCAAGCCGATTCGTACATATTGAGCGTCTTTACCTATTGCTTTTGCGATTTCCGTTATGGGAACATTTCTCCCTGTAAACTTTGGGAGTTCGACGAATGTTCTCTTGTCGTTCATACTTATTACCTCCTTATAAGGTTTACGCACTCTCAATGCGTGTTTTCATTATACACGAAGTTTTATGACTTGTCAAGACCTTTTTCTTAAAAATGTGTAATTAAAATTCGTAAATGCACTTGCAATTCGTAAAAAGATGTGCTATAATGTCCTCAGAGGTGATATATAGTGAATGAAATTAACAAGCTTGTAGGCGAAAGAATAGCCACTATTCGCAAGTATAATCGTATCAATCAGGCAGATTTGGCGGAGAAACTCGGTAAATCCTTAAGAACTGTTCAAAAATATGAAAGCGGGGAAATCGACATCCCTTTATCAACATTGGCAGAGGTAGCAGAAATATTAAATACTACCTTGAATTACTTATTAGGATATGACACATCTCACATTAAGGCGGAAACTCTTTCCGATGTATTGGAGTTCTTTTTTGAAATTGATCGAAAGAATGAGCTTTCATTTAATATGGATATAAAAAAGGCAGGCAGAGACGGGAAGTGGGAATGTGCTTTTATCTTCAACGGTCAAGATGAAAGTGCTTTGTATAATGCTGATTTCTGTAAGGTTATGGAAACCTTTTCTATAAACAGAGAGTCCTTAAAAACCTATTGGATGGATTATGAAGCATACAGAGCTTGGCAGAAAGCTAAAATTGAGTATTACAGTAAATGTACTCTTTCTGATAAGGAATATGAAGAATTAGACAGAACTACATTTATAATGCGCCGTAACGAAATTGATAGGCAAAATTTACAAAAGAAGCTTGAAGAAGAAAGAGAATTAAATAGCGGTGATGACGAGCAATAAGCTCTTTATCATAAAATCTTAATTTAAAGGAGGTTTTGGAGAATTGAGATTACCCAACGGATATGGGAGCGTCGTAAAATTATCCGGAAAAAGAAGAAATCCTTATGTAGTCAGAAAGACGGCAGGCTGGCGATACGATAAGGAGAAAGACAAGCAGGTGCAGGAATATATTATAATAGGTTATGCACCTACAAAAGCAGACGGACTTCAAATGCTTGCAGAGTATAACAAGAACCCATTTGATGTTTCATCTGCAAAAATCACTTTTCAAGAAATATTTAAAAAGTGGTCGACAAGTAAATTTTCTACAATATCAGATTCCAATGTAAAGGGCTATAATGCTTCGTATAAGCTATGTGGTACTTTATATAACAAGGTGTTTAAGGAAATAAGGCTTGCAGATTTGCAGTATGTGGTAGATACTTGTGATAAGAATTATCCAACCTTGCGTAAACTCAAAGTGTTATTCGGTCAGTTGTATGAATATGCATTGAAAAACGATGTGTGCAACAAAAATTATGCTGAGTTTGTGGACATAGTAAAATACAAAGATCGTAATCCTAACAGAAGGGATAAAAACAAGTTTGACAAATACGAGCTTGATCGTATTTGGGCACAGCAAGAGGATAAATACTATCAAATTGTTCTTATGCTGATTTACTCAGGTGTTAGAATTTCTGAAATGCTTGATTTGCTGAAAAGTGATGTTCATATCGAAGAACAATACTTTGATGTAATTGACAGTAAAACGGAAAACGGCATAAGAAAAGTCCCCATTGCAGATAAGGTATTACCATTCTTTAAGGCTTGGTATAATGATACCGACAGTAAATACCTTTTGCATACCGAAAACGGGGAACCGTTCAAATACCGTAATTACTATGACAGTTATTTTTCTCCGCTTATGGAAAACTTGGGACTTGAGCAAACTCCGCATTGTTGTAGGCATACTTGTATTTCAATGCTTGCGGAAGCAAAAGTCGATCAGACTACAATTAAGAAAATTGTAGGACATTCCGGTGCCATGACGCTCACCGAAAAGGTCTATACTCATTTGGATGTAAAGGAGCTAATAAATGCAATCAACAAAATATGAAAAGAAAGAGATGTCTTTCTTTTGCGAAGAAAAACATCTCTTTTAAAACTCTTGTTAAATTGAGATTTTTGTTGCTTGTTTGTTGCTTGTTTGTCGCTTGTGTGTTACTTGTTGCACACCTTTTGCGGCTTTCCAAAACATCCCAATACTCCAAAAACCTCGTAAATAAAGGCTTTGTGAAGTCGTGAAAAGTCGATAGGTTATCTCTTTGAAAACTGAGGCGCACGACGTGCGGCTTTGAGACCGTACTTCTTTCTTTCCTTCATCCTCGGGTCACGAGTGAGGTAACCCTCAGCCTTTAATACAGCTCTGTATTCTTCATCAACCTCCAAGAGAGCTCTTGCGATACCGTGGCGGATTGCGCCTGCCTGTCCGGTAAAACCGCCGCCCTGTACATTGATTAATACGTCAAATTTATCTGTGGTCTTTGTAAGCTCTAACGGCTGTCTTACAACAACTTTGAGGGTTTCAAGACCGAAATAATCATCAATATCTCTTTTGTTTATTGTGATTGCGCCTGTGCCGGGTACCAATCTAACCCTTGCAACCGACTTTTTTCTTCTGCCTGTTCCGCAGTACTGTACATTTGCCATTGTCTAATTCGTCCCCTTTCTTACGCTTGTTCCCAGACAACGGGTGTCTGAGCTTCGTGTTTGTGATCTGCATCTCTGTAAATTCTGAGCTTTTTCATAGCCTTTCTTCCCAGAGTGTTGTGCGGAAGCATTCCCGCAACAGCGAGTTCCATAGCCTTTTCGGGACGGGTTTCCATCAAAGTCTTATAAGATACCTCTTTGAGATGACCGATATAGCCCGTGTGTCTGTACCACTTTTTCTGCATAAGCTTGTTGCCTGTCAGAACAGCGTCCTTTGCGTTGATTATGATAACAAATTCACCGCAATCCACGCCGGGTGTGTACTGCGGACGGTGCTTACCGCGAAGAATAGTAGCAGCGGTAGCAGCCACACGTCCGAGAGGCTTGCCGGCAGCATCGATGATGTACCATTTCTTTTCAATTTCATTGGCTTTTGCCATGTAAGTTGACATTATAATGCCGACCTCCTTATATTATAGATAATTCTTTACAAATTAAGACACCCTGTATTTTCAGGATGCCTTGTTATTATAATACTATTTTTTGAAAATGTCAAGTCTTTTTTTGAAAAAATTAATTTAGTATATACCAAACTCTTGTTTTCGCGCATATACTCGCTTATACTCTCTCGTTCTCGCTTGAGATTTTCATTTTTGTTAATTTTGACGAACGAATAATTTTGCTGTATTAATTCGACTTATCCCGATATAAGCCTTGAAATGTCATTCCAGGTAACAAAAATCATCAGACCGATGAGCAGAACGAATCCGACCAAATGAACGATTCCTTCTTTTTCGGCGGGAACTGCCTTTCCGGAAATCAGTTCAATCAGAGCAAACACGGTTCTTCCGCCGTCCAATGCCGGCAGGGGTAAAAGGTTCATAACGCCGATATTCACCGTCAGAAATGCCGCAAAAAACAAAAAGTTCAGCCATCCGCTCTGTGCCGCGGTGTTCATTGCCGACACAACGCCGACAGGTCCGGACATATCCGATACACTCGCCTTTCCGCCGAGCAGCATTCCGAGCGAAACGAACACAAGTTTAACCATCCATATCGTCTGAAACAGGCTTTCGTGTAGGATATTAAGAATGTTCGTGCTGTCTGTCCTTACATTAAATCCTATAGCATAATATACGCTGTTGTCATCATTCTTTATCTCCATTGGAATAAATTTTTCGCTGTGTCTTTCGCCGTTGCGTATAAATTCAAGCGTACTTTCGCCGCCGCCCGAGTTCGAAAGCTCAAAGCTGATGTCGCGCTTGATATGAACGGTTGTATCGTTTACTTTGACAATCTTATCGCCGGGTTGAAGAAATTGCGCTGCCTGTGCCTCGGGGTTGACCGTTTCGACAACGGTTGATGCAACGCCACCGTTTTTGACGGCGGAAGTGCTTACTATCACCGTTACCATCAAAAATCCGAGCAGGATATTCATTGCCGCCCCGGCACACAAAATTATAATCTTAGGCAGGGGTTTTTTGCGGCTGAACGCTCTTTCTGTTCCCGTGTCCTCGTCTTCGCCCTCCATTTTACAGAATCCGCCCATCGGAACGGCACGTATCGAATACAGAGTTTCTTTGCCCTTTTTTTTCCAGATTGCGGGTCCCATTCCTATCGCAAATTCAAGGACATTAACGCCGAACGCCTTTGCGGCGATAAAATGCCCGAGTTCGTGTACGAATATTATTATCGAAAAGATAATTATTGCACCGATAATTGTTAAAATCATATATGTCACTCACCTTATAAGTTATTATTTTGAACCGCTGTGCAATCAGCTTTTGCCGAGCCTTTGTCTGACCTCGGCATCCGCCGCAATTATATCGTCAAGCGATGGATTTTTTATATTGTCAAAATCCGACATCGCCCTCTCGACTATATCGGCAATATCCAAAAATCCGATTTCGTCATTCAAAAACCTTGAAACGGCGGCCTCGTTCGCCGCGTTCATAACGGTTGGCATAATGCCGCCCTCGCGCCCAGCCGTCTTTGCCAGTGCAAGACAGCGAAACGTTTTTTCGTCGGGTTCGGCAAACGTCAGTTTGGCAAGCTTGGCAAAGTCAACTTCTTTGTCGGGTGACGAAAGTCGGTTCGGGTATGTGAATGCGTATTGAATCGGGTGTTTCATGGACGGAACCGACATTTGCGCAATGACGCTTTTGTCGTTGAATTCCACCATTGAGTGAATAATACTCTCTCTCTGAACCACAACTTTAATGTTGTCTATATCAACATTAAAAAGCCAATGCGCCTCTAAGACCTCGAGACCTTTGTTCATCAGCGTTGCACTGTCGATAGTTATCTTTGCGCCCATGCTCCAGTTCGGGTGTTTGAGAGCCTGTTCCTTGCGGACATTTTTAAGTTCTTTTCGCTCTTTGCCGAAAAACGGGCCGCCCGAGGCGGTAAGCAGTATTTTTCTGACTTCGCTGTGTCTGCCCGATTTGAGCGATTGAAATATTGCGCAATGCTCGCTGTCAACCGGCAGGAGCCTTACACCGCTTTTTTTGATTGCGTCCATAAATAGCGAACCTGCCGTTACAAGGGTTTCTTTGTTGGCAAGAGCAATGTCCTTGCCTGCGGCAATCGCATTCATTGTCGGTACAAGTCCGGCAAAACCGACAATCGATGATAAAACCATATCCGCATCGGTCTGTGCCGCAATATAACAAAGTCCGTCACGTCCCGATAAGACCTTGCACCCGGTATCCGCAACCGCAATTTCAAGCCGCTTTGCGGCCTGTTCGTCCGACACCGCCGCATATTTGGGGTTAAACTCGCGGATTTGACTTTCGAGCAAATCGATATTTGAGTTTCCCGATACGGCGATGACATCTATGTCAAATATTCCTTTGAGGTCGCGCACGACCTCAAGAGCCTGTGTTCCGATTGAGCCTGTTGAGCCAAGTATAGAAAGTTTCATAAATTATCCCGTTTCCTCTATATTATGAATATAATCAGTGATTTTATAACCGAACAGGTCACAAAATCACATTAATATCCGAGTGTTCCCGAAAGTGATTCGTCATTGTCAATCCAGTTTTGAACATCGTAAACCGTATATTCGGTCGGTGTGTTGCGGACAATGACTCTTTCTATACCTGCATTTATCACCATACGTTTGCACATCGAACAGCAACAGGCATTTGAAACAAGTTCGCCTGTTTTTACATCACGGCCGACAAGATATAACGCTGCGCCTATCGTGTCACGGCGTGCCGCCGAAATGATACAGTTCGCTTCGGCGTGAACGCTGCGGCAAAGCTCGTATCTTTCGCCGCGCGGAATTTTAAGTTTTTCCCTTGTACAGTATCCGAGGTCGGAACAATTCGCTCTGCCCCTCGGCGCACCGACATAACCCGTTGATACGATTTCATCGTTTTTGACGATGATTGCGCCGAAATTACGCCTAAGACACGTTCCTCTCTCGGCAACCGTATCGGCTATATCGAGATAATAATTGTTTTTGTCCACTCTGTTCATTTTTAATCTCCATTCCGCCGCCCTGCACCGGCACCAAGTATAATAAAATTTCTCTTATCCGCAGGGCAAGGAATGATAAGAGATTAAAATGCTCATGTGCATTTAAGTAAATTTTTTAAATATCAACTCTGTTATCCGTACCGCCGTTTAGGTACGAAGAAATATTTTTCGCTATAATATCCAAGCACCTTACACGTGCTTCGTATGCGCCCCACGCATTATGCGGAGTAAAGCAGGTGTTCGGATTGTTCAAAATCCGATTATACGGATGCTCTTTCGGCAGAGGTTCTTTTGAATACACATCTATCCCGAGCCCGCCGAGACGATTTTGCTCAATCGCCTCGGTAAGGGCTTGTTCGTCCGCAATCGCACCGCGTGCCATATTGACAAAAATTGCGTCTTTTTTCATTAATGCAATTCTTTCACGGCTGATTAAACCTCTTGTTTCGTCGGTCAGCGGCGTATGCACGGATATAATATCCGCCGTTTTGCAAAGCGTATCGATATTGACACATTCCATATCCGAAACGGGTGTCCGTTTACAGACTATTACGCGACAGCCGAGAGCCTCGGCAATCTTTGCCACTTGCCTTCCGATATTGCCTGCGCCGACAATACCCCATACCTTGCCGAACAGTTCGTGATATACGGGCACAAGCCGATTCGCAATGCCGCTTTCGGTATATCTGCCGCTTTTGACATATTCGTTATATTGCGGCATTTTGCAGGTCAGAGACAGCACCGCCGCAACGGTAATCTGTGCCACGCTGTATGTTGAATATCCGCGGACGTTGCATACGGCAATTTTGCGGTTCTTGCAATATTCAAGGTCAATGTTGTCAAATCCCGTTGCCGCAACGCACACAAGCGAAATCTTTGGGTTCGCACCAAGCGTTTCCGAATTTATTTTTATTTTGTTTACCACAAGAACATCACTGTCCGCCGCCGCTTTTAAAACATCGGTCGGCGCTGCTGTGTTCAAAAGGGTTACCTCGCCGAAAACGCCGAATTTATCATATATTATATCTTTTATATCCTCGCCGAGCGTTGCCGCATCGAGAAAAGTAATCTTCATAATCATGACCTTGCTTTCCAATCAATTTCGAACTTATTTCCAAATATTGATTCTTCTGTCGGGCGGAATAAACATTCCGTCACCCTCGGTTATTTCATAACATTCCGCAAAATCGTCAAAATTTGAAAGAACACGGTTCACGCGAATTTTTGACGGTGAATGTGAATCTGTTTTAATCAAATATTTTTGGTATTCGCTTGTACTTTTTGTTCGCCATGTCTTTGCATATGCCGAAAACATTCGCGGCATATCGCATTTTTTGTCTTTGGCAAGCTCGATGATACACGACATCGCAGCGATGTCCGCAATATTCTCATTAAGAGTCAATGCGCCGTCTATATTCTCGCCGTCAATGCATATTCTGTTATACTCATCGATTATTTTTTGACAAAGCTCACCGAACGAATTATAGTCCTGTTCCGTCCACCACTTATTAATGTTTCCGCTTTCATCGAAATAAGCGCCCACAGAGTCAAACGCGTGACTTATCTCGTGTGCGATAACAAAGCCGATTCCGCCGAGGTTTTCTTCATAAGTTGCGCTTGCTTCATAGAGCGGTGCTTGAAGGATTCCCGCAGGAATCGTTATGCTGTTCGACACGGGGTCGTACATAGCATTGGCAGTATACGGATATATCGTCCAGCCGCCCCGCTTTGCGGATGCGTTGTCGGTTATCAGCTTTTTAAAATTCTCTGCCGCGGAGTTTGCCTTTGTCGTCTTATATTCCATAAGACTTCCGCCGTCCGATGTCGGGCGCATCTTATAATCGCGATTTATGTATTCGCCGAAATCATCAGGGAAAGCTGCATTGACGGAAATGGATTTCATTTTTTTTATTGCCGCCGCACGCGTTTGAGGTGTAAGGCGTCCGCTTGAACCTATTATCTTTTCATACTGAGCTATAATATCTTGTGTTAATTTTTTTATATTGTCTTTTGATGTCTCGGGAAAGTACATATCTATATAAAGATTGCTGAGTTCCCAACCCATAAGCTCGCGCGTGATTCCGACCGCATAATCCGCCGGGATTGAATTATCCGATACTCCGAACACTTTGTTTTTATAGTTTCTGTATGCATAAAACGCATCCGATGTCAGATATGCCGCCGAGCTGTCAAGCAGAGCCGCTTTGAGATATGCCTTTATTTTATCAATATTTTGTTCCGTTGATATTGCTCCTGCGGCGGCTGTCGCCTTTGGGTCGTATACAACAATGTTTTTGTCCGCTCTGCCCAATTCGGTCAGAATTTTTTTGACATTCAACCCTGAATAAGTTTTTTCGAGACGCTCGGGTGACCATTCCTCAACCGTTTGCGCAAGCGATGCCCTGTCCGCCGCCGCGTCTTTTTCCAATGCGATTGATTTGCACAATTCCGCGGCATAGGCTGACGTGTTATCGGGATTTTCGTCACCGCTTAATTTTAACAGCTCGGAAATGTATTCTCTGTAATATCCGAGATATTTCTCGCTGTCGTCACCTTTTAAAAGCTGTGCTGATACGCCTGTATAAAATCCCGAAACGGACAGCGTATATTGAGATGAGTCAAACACGCTCACATCTGCCGCCAGGGGCAGAACGGTTGTAAATCCGCTTTTTTCAAGAGTGATTATCGCATCGGATAATTGTTCTTTATTCCCGATTTTGTCAATCATATCGAGCAGCTCCCGAATCGGCTCAAAGCCTATCTTATCGCGATGCCCCATATTTGCCGCCGCCGAATACGCGGTGATTATTCTGTATTCATCCGTGTTTTCGCCGTACTCGGCTCCGTCATTGAAATACCGCCGATAAAGATAGAATATTATATCACCGACTTTGGTGTTGAGTTCGCTCTCTATTCGGCTCAAATCGGATGTTGTAACCGCTCCGTCCGAAAGGCTTGTTTTTTCGAGCCAGTCGGCGTTTATATACGAATAAAAATCGCCCGACGGTCCCATATATCGTGTTATTCTCTCGCATAGCGTGTTTACCTGTTCAATGGTGAGCAAGTCGCCCGAACCGAGGTATCCGTCACCATATCCCTTGACAATGCCTGCGGCGGCAAGACGTTTTATCTGTCTTGATGCCCATTGAGGCACGTCCGAAAATTCAATGTCATACCAATCGCCAAGCTCAACGCGGCTGAGCGCACGGTTTAATATTACAAGCGCCTCTATGCGCGTAATCTGTGCCTGAGGTCTCAATGTTCCGTCCTCATAGCCGCTGATGAGTCCCGAAAAGACAGCAGCCGACATTTCATCCATATAAGAGAATGAAATTTTGTTCTTATCCGAAAATTTATCGAGAATATCATCGTCAGTCCTGAATTTATCTATCCCTATCGCCGTTATAAAACAGGCAACAGCCTGTTCACGCGTAACAAAACCGGCACTGTTAGGTTTTTCGGTCGGTACGGTGTATTCCTTTTTTGCAAAAACAGAGGGGGCATAGGAACACACGGCAATACAAGCCGCCAAAAGCACGGCAAATATGCGTTTCATTCCATCAGCCCCCTTGTATATCGGATTTTTGGTGTTCGGTTATGGTGTTATATAGGCAAAGAAACTTTGCTTTATTTTGCAGAGGTGCGGTTTGCCGCACTGAGCAAGGCTTTGAGCGATGCAACGATAATATCGGTATCGATGCCAACGCCCCAAACCATATCTCCGTTCGGTGCGCTCAAACCGATGTATGCACACGCCCTCGATGATGAACCTTTTTCGATTGCGTGTTCGCTGTATTTCGCAATGGAATAGTCTTTGGGCAAAATCTCGCCCAACGCTTCATATACCGCGTCAAGACGACCGTTTCCGCAAGCGGTAAGCTCGTGTTCTTTTCCGTTTTCGTTTATTGTTATATGCGCCGTGATGCCGTCTTTTTGCTCAAAGTGACACTCAATCAGGCATATCGGGCTTTCTATATTGACATACTCGTTCTTGAATATTTCATATATTTCTTCGGGTTGAAGTTCTTTATGCTTGTGGTCGGATACGCCCTTGACGCAATAGCCAAAGTCCTCGCGCATTTCTTTAGGCAGCGAATATCCGAACTTTTGTTCCATAAGGAATCCTATACCGCCCTTGCCCGACTGGCTGTTGATGCGTATAACATCGCCATCGTATTGTCTGCCGAGGTCTTTGGGGTCAATCGGCAGGTAAGGCACAGTCCAGTATTTGTCATTGGTTTCCTCACGCCACTTCATTCCCTTTGCAATAGCGTCCTGGTGCGAACCCGAAAAAGCCGCGAAAACAAGACTGCCGCTGTACGGGTGTCTCGGGTCTACCGTCATTCCGGTTAAGCGTTCATATGTCTCGACAACCTCGGGCATATTCGAAAAGTCAAGTTTGGGGTCGATTCCGTGCACAAACATATTCATGGCAACGGTTATAATGTCGACGTTGCCCGTTCTTTCGCCGTTGCCGAACAGAGTACCCTCAACACGGTCCGCACCGGCAAGCAAGCCCAACTCGGTATCCGCAACGCCGCAGCCGCGGTCGTTGTGGGGATGCAGCGAAATTTCAACGCTGTCGCGATATTTAAGGTTGTCGTTCATATACTCAACCTGTGACGCATAAACGTGCGGAAGAGACATCTCAACCGTTACCGGCAGGTTAATAATAACCTTTTTATCCGGGGTCGGCTTCCATATATCCAAAACAGCGTTGCACACCTCAAGGGCGTATTCGGGTTCCGTACCCGTAAAGCTCTCGGGGCTGTATTCAAAGCGGAAGTTTCCGTCAGTCTCGTCAGCAAGCCTTTTGAGCATTTCGGCTCCGTCCGTTGCAAGGCGTTTAATCTCTTCTTTAGACTTTCTGAAAACCTGTTCGCGCTGTGCAACCGATGTCGAGTTATAAAGATGTACTATTGCGGACTTTGCGCCTTTTAATGCCTCAAAGGTTTTTTTGATTATATGCTCTCTCGCCTGGGTCAATACCTGGATTGTGACATCATCGGGTATCAGATCGTCCTCAATCAGGCGGCGCAGGAAAAGATACTCCGTCTCGGATGCGGCGGGGAATCCGACCTCTATTTCTTTAAATCCGAGTTTTAGCAGATATTTGAAAAATTCGATTTTGTCCTCAAGACCCATCGGAACAACAAGTGCCTGATTTCCGTCGCGAAGGTCAACGCTGCACCATAGGGGCGCTTTGTCGGGTGACTCTTTTTTTGCCCACTTCATTTCGCATACAGGGGGCATAAAATAACCTTTTTTGTACTTTTCAAAATTTTTCATAATCTGTAATTATCCTTCCTGTTATTATAATATTGCTCATTCCCGTATATATTTTGAATACTTGAAAGAACAGCAGCAATAACTGTTGTTCTTTCAAGTATAACACACTTTATATAAATATGCAATCAGAATTTTCAACAAAAATAGATTTTTATGATTATACGAATTTTAAGACCGCCGTGATTTGGAAATTCTTTTGATTTTCAAAATCCGCACCGACACGGCGGAAATTATCGCCCACGACATAAACATCGGGGTGTATCCCATATGTTTTATTATATATCCGTAAGCAACGCTTGAAATACCTGCGCCCATATAGGTTGCCAAATCCATTACACCGCTGACCGATGCCGAGTTTCCGGTATCGGCAAAGTTTAAAGGATAAATGGAAAGAATCGATGTGTTTATAACGGAAACAGCCGTATATATAATCCCGAGAGCCAAAACCGCCGTAAGTATTCCCGTATGACCTATGCACAAAATCGCCGCCACAGCAATGCAAACCGCAAAGCCTGTTTGTGAAACTTTGTTTTCACTGTTGCTGCATGCCTTATAAATTGGCGGATATGCAATCCGTCCGATAAATCCGCATATCGGAATCAGCAATATATAATACGCCGATGTTGTTAAATCAACGGCATATGTATCGATAACAAACGCCGTCATCCAAAGGCTTACATTTTCCTTCATCACTCCGTGCAGCATTGCCGGTATGCTCATTTTTAATATTTCTCTGTTTTTAAATAACCCAAATACGGACATGTGATTTTCGGTTTTTCCCGAGTTGATTTTAATGTGCCTTGTTGTAAGAAATGCTGCGACACCCAAAAGCAATGTGATAAATCCCGGCAGGCAAAACGCATATTTTACGCCGAATTTCATTACAAAAAATGTATTTAAAACGATACCCAGTATGTTTCCGGCCGACACGGATGTTATCATGATCGCCATTTTTCTCTTTGCCGATTTTTCGTCAAATACCGAGGTTATTACGCATAAAATCGCACTCCAGAGCATTGATTGTGCATATGCGTTTGCGCCCCAAAGAACAAACATACCCATAACAGGCGGAAAAGCACCAATACAGATATTACTGATTCCGGCAACCCCAAGACCGATTGTCAGCATTCTCCACGGCGGTGCGGAATCACTCAAAAATCCGTTTATAAGCCTGCCTATTGCAAAAACCGTTGAGAAAATACTCCCGAGAATACCAATTTGTGCCGCATCAATGACGCTTGTCTTAATCATTTCGGGTCCCGCAATTGATAAATTCAGCCTTGCTATATAAATCGATGTGTATGCCGCAAACATTACACAAAAAATTATTTGATTTTTTCTTTTTGCCATAATAATTAATACCTCACCGTGTCAATCAAATCGTGAATTATCGCCGAACGCTCTTGAACATCGTCAAACCGCCGTGCCGACAGAGCGATAGCAATGCTGTCCAAAACGCTTATATGCGCTATTCTTGACGAAATCGCCTCAATCGGATATTGTATCTCATCTGTTTTTATAACAAGCGGATAATCACTTGTCTTTACTATTTCGCATTTGGGATAGCTCGTTATGCATATCGTTTTTGCGCCGCTTTCTTTGGCAAGCCTGAGACTGTCAACCGTGGCTATTGTTCTGCCGCTGTTTGAGATTCCCACCGCCACGTCTCCCTTTTTGATATACATTGTCGATACCTTCATATATGTAATATCGGTAAAACAAAACGCGTTGAATCCGAGTTGCATAAGCCTGTATTGAAAGTCGGAGACAATCCCTGCGGATGTGCCTATTCCGTAAATATAAATATTGTTAGCCGCATTAAGCGCGGACACCGCGCCGTCGAGCATTTTTTTGTCGATACCGTCCGCCGTATCATGCAGAGTCTTGATGTTTGCCGCAAATATTTTGTCAAAAATCCGACCGCTGTCATCGTTCCTGTCTATGTACGGTGTAAATTTCAATTCTTTATTTCTTACCGTTTCTTTGGATAAAGCCGAACGAAACTCGGCATATCCCTTAAAGCCCATTGTTTGACAGAATCGTATGATTGCTGATTTTACCACACCTGCATTTTCCGCAAGAGCGGTGATTGTCATCTCTGACGCATTTTCATAATTCTTTAGTATATAATCGGCAACCCTACGCTCTGTTTTTGTAAAGTTGTTATACTCGGCACGGATTGTTGCCAGACATAATTTTTTTGACATATTAACCGCCTTCTTTTTTGGAACTATGTTCTATTTTATAACATATAATTAGAACATAGTTATATTATCACAAATCCCCGAATTTGTCAAGCTCATTTTCGGATGCGCATTTATGCTTATTTTGCAGATAAAAATATAAAATCTGTCTTTATTTTCGCCAATGTTGATTTTTCTTGCGCATTTGGTGTATAATTGCCTTAAAATAAATCAATAACGGGAGATGAACCGATTTGTATGATATAGCAATCATCGGCGCAGGTATTGTCGGTGCAATGGCGGCACGAGAGTTGACAAAATATAATGTAAGCGTTTGTGTTTTGGAAAAAGAAAATGATGTTGCGCTCGGCGCAACAAAAGCAAATTCGGCAATAGTCCACGCGGGTTTTGATGCAAAGCCGAACAGCCTTAAAGCACGGCTTAATGTTCGCGGAAGCGAAATGATGCCGAAGGTCACTCGGGAACTTGGCGTAAAATATAAGAATAACGGCTCGCTTGTTTTGGGGTTTGACGAAAATGACCGCAAGGTTATAGACGAGCTTTTTGAACGCGGTATCAAAAACGGCGTTAAGGGGCTTAAAATATTGGATTCGGATGAGCTGCACACCCTCGAATCCAATATTTCGACCAATGCGAAATACGCGCTTTATGCGCCGAGCGGTGCAATTGTCTGTCCTTATGAATTGTGTATTGCCGCAATAGGGAACGCAATGAATAACGGTGCGGAGCTTAAACTGAACTTTAAAGTAACGGATATAAAAGAGAACGGCGGATATTATACAATATCGTCCGACACCGATTCGGTTGACGCGGCGTACATAATAAACGCGTCGGGTCTATATTCGGACGATGTGGCAAGAATGGTCGGCGATGATTCGTTTGACATACATCCGCGCCGCGGCGAATATATATTGCTCGATAAGGAATGCGGAACATTGACAAGCCGAACGATATTCAGAACTCCGTCCGACAAAGGCAAGGGTATACTTATCTCGCCCACGGTTGACGGCAACTTCCTTTGCGGCCCGACCGCGGTCGATATGACCGATAAAGAGGATAAAAGCACGACCGCCGACGGGTTTGGCAAGATAATCGCCGAGGCACGTCAAAACATCGAATCAATACCGTTTAACAAGACAATAACGTCTTTTTGCGGACTGCGTGCGGTCGGCAGCACGGGCGATTTTATAATAAATTCGCCGAAGCCGAGCTTTATCAACGCCGCAGGGATTGAATCACCCGGGCTTTCGGCATCACCGGCGATAGCCGAATATATAATCGAGCTTTTAAAGAAAAGCGGAGCAAGCTTAAAGACGAATGAGAGCTTTAATCCGATACGCAAGCCGTATCACGAATTCAGAGAAAGCTCTGTTGACGAAAAGAATCGCGTCATAAAAGAGCGCCCCGAATACGGACGGGTGATATGCCGATGCGAAACGGTTACCGAGGGAGAGATTATTGATGCGATACGCACCAACCCCGGTGCGCGCGACATTGACGGCGTAAAACGCAGAACGAGAGCGGGTATGGGTCGATGCCAGGGCGGTTTTTGCCTGCCGTATGTTTCTGAAATCCTCGCGCGTGAGCTTAAAATTCCGTTTGAAAAGGTCACAAAAAGCGGCGGAAGTTCAAATATTGTTATCGGAAAGACAAAGGGGGCGAGATAATGACTGATTTGGTAATAATCGGCGGAGGTCCTGCCGGAATGAGCGCGGCGGTTGCTGCGTATGAATTGGGCATTCGCGATATTGTGATTTTAGAGCGCGACAGCAGCTTGGGCGGAATTTTACGGCAATGTATACATAACGGATTCGGGCTGCATAAATTCGGCGAAGAGCTGACAGGTCCCGAATATGCGAACAGATATGAAAAAACAGTTGAGAAATATAATATACCGTACAAGCTCGATACAATGGTTCTTGACATCTCGGACGACAAAACCGTTACGGCAATCAATAAAAAAGACGGAATCTTTCAGATAAAGGCAAAAGCGGTTATTCTCGCAATGGGATGCCGCGAGCGTTCAAAAGGCGCGCTGAATATTGCCGGCACAAGACCGTCGGGAATATTCAGTGCCGGAACGGCACAGCGGCTTGTCAACATAAAAGGCTATATGCCCGGAAAGAACGTTGTTATACTCGGCTCGGGTGATATTGGCCTTATTATGGCAAGACGAATGACCCTTGAGGGTGCAAAGGTTCACGCGGTATGCGAACTTATGCCGTATTCGGGCGGTCTCGCAAGAAATATCGAACAATGTCTGAACGATTTTGATATTCCGCTTATGCTGAGCCATACCGTGACCCAAATCCACGGAAAGGAACGTATTTGCGGTGTTACCGTATCAAAGGTTGACGTGAACCGCCGACCGATTGACGGAACGGAAAAATATATCCCATGCGATACTCTGCTTTTGTCTGTCGGACTTATTCCCGAAAACGAGATTTCAAAATCTGTCGGTATTGACCTTGACCGCATAACGAGCGGAGCGGTTGTTGACCAGGACAGACAGACTTCAAAATCGGGAATCTTTGCGTGCGGAAACGTCCTTCACGTTCACGACCTTGTTGACTTTGTGTCAGACGAAGCCGAAATCGCCGGCAGAGCGGCGGCGGAATATATAAAGGGCGAAAATTTAAAAAATCTTGATATTCCGATATTGACGGACGGCAAGGTTCGTTATACCGTGCCGCAAAAGATTACCGCCGAAAAAGACATCCCCGTATATTTCAGGGTGAGCGATGTGTTTAAAAACGCAAAGGTAAATGTTTATGACGGTGAAAAAGTTATTTTCAGCAAAAAACTTATCAAGGCTGCTCCGGGAGAGATGAACCGAATCGTCCTCAAAGCGGATTCGATAAAGAATGCTGAAAAGCTGTTTTTTGAACTGGAGGACTTGACGTGAAACTTTGTTTCACGTCAAGCCTCCGGCGAATTTAATTGCCCGTGCAATCGTCGCAATGCTCCTCTTAACTCGGTTGATTTCTTTGAAACAACCATCGTTTTAACCGGAGATCGCTCCTCTTTCCCAAAAAATTACGGATAAATCCTTATTTTTCGGGAATCCCTTTTGAAATGCACGTGGGCGTTTTAAGCTCTTATCATTCCTTGCCCTGCGGATAAGAGAAGTTTAGGTACAATTTGTGCCGGCGCAGGGCGGCGGAATGGAGATTAAAATGAGAAGAAATCTAACCTGTATTGTATGCCCGATGGGATGCAGTATTGACGTTACCATAGATAAAGACGGTAAAATCACCGAGATAGTAGGCAACACTTGTCCGCGAGGTGCGGAATACGCAAAGAATGAGTGTACCAACCCGACAAGGGTCGTTACCTCAACCGCAATGACGGCGGACGGCAGACCCGTACCGGTAAAAACAAACAGACCTATCCCCAAGAATAAAATTTTTGAATGTATGAATATTATAAACAGCCTGAATCTTACCGCTCCGCTTAAAATCGGCGATATAGCCGCCAAAGATGTTTTCGGGTGCGATATTGTGATAACGGCGAATAGTTTTTAAAAAATGACAATGACATTAATTGTTATTAACGTGAAAGTTCCTTTCACGTTAAGCCTCCGGCGGATTTAATTGCCCGTGCAAAATTTT
>URAN01000034.1 GCA_900545865.1 uncultured Eubacteriales bacterium | reverse complement strand
ACGGAGAAATACTTACCGTTGAAATGCGCGACAATATGAAAAAAGAATTATGCATGGATACGGTGTATCAGTTGAAACAGAGATATGGCGATTTGCAAGGTGTAGTATTACACAGCGACAGAGGAAGTCAATACACAAGCGAGGCATATCGGAAATTATTAAAAGCCTGCGGAATAATACAGAGCTTAAGCAGCACGGGACATTGTTATGATAATGCGAGAATGGAAAGCTTTTTTGCTACTCTTAGGAAAGAAAAACTATATCAAATTCCGACATATCGCATGGAAAGAGAAGAAGTTAAAACAATAGTATTCAGGTATATTTTTATATACTATAACAGGATAAGGCTGTATACCGGTAATCCGGGATACTTGCCACCGAGTGAATACCGTATAAAGAACTGTGAAAAGACCGTGGCATAGTCTTTCTTCAATCGACGGCATAGATTATATTCAGAAACAAAAACCTGTCAAGGTTAATACAGAGCGTCTTGGCGACCTTGACAGATTTTTGTTTCCGAATGGATTATTGGTTATGCCGGTTGAAGAATTAAAGTAGTTTCAGAAATTTTGGGTAAATTTCGACTGCACATTTATTGACATTTCCAGTCAGATCTGATAAACGATTATTCCTACAAGCCTTACCCGATATTTTACGGTGAAAGCAACGACAATTGCTTCCTCTGAATTGAGCTTGAAGTGGATAATGAAACAGATTCATTCAAATCAGAAAAGACGTACATTGCGGCGAAATATTTAACCGATACATATGGCGAAAAACTGTATCTAAAGCATGACAGCAGCCTAAGTCACGGTTTTGAAATAGTATCTCACCCTTGTTCCGCCGACTATCATATCAGCCAATTTGGCTGGAATGACATTTTAAACATTTGCAAGTCACACTCGCTTTTATCTCATGACACGACAACCTGTGGTTTGCATATACACATAAGCAGAGAATTTTTCGGAAGCACTCAAAACGAACAGGACTTGCATATCGCAAAACTTATCCTTCTTATAAGCAAGTTTTATTTCAGCCATATTCTCAAATTCAGCCGAAGAAAAGAACATGAGCTTCATTGGTGCAAAAACCCAGAAATCAACTATGAAAGCAATGATAATGAAAAAACAATTATCGACAAGATGAAGTGTTGCAAGTCAAACGGTCGCTATCAAGCCATTAACCTTGAAAACGCAAGCACTGTTGAATTTCGTATATTTAAAGGTACATTGAACCTAAACACATTTCTTGCCGCAATACAATTTGTAATCGTAATAAGCGATTACGCTAAGAAATCAAAACTTTCTGACATTCCTTGCACATCGTGGAAGGATATTTTTATGTCCTCAAACTATAAAGAATTAAATGAATATTTAAAAAGAATGGAGCTGATATAAATGTGTATCATCATCGCAAAAGACAAGGGTATTTCTATTCCTGACAGAACGATACTTAAAAATTGTTTTGATAATAATCCGGACGGAGCAGGCGTTATGTGGAACGAATCCGAATTTGTTCATATTCAAAAGGGGTTTATGCTTTGGAAAGACTTTGACGAATTCCTAAACTCACTGTCAAAGCGTATTGATTTAAAACTTGCAAGCATTGTTATGCACTTCAGAATCACTACCCACGGCAGGACAAGTCCTCAAAATTGCCATCCGTTTCCCATAAGCACAAAAGCTCGTTATCTCAAAGCAACATCATTTAAAACCGCTGTTGGCGTGTGCCACAACGGCATAATTCCGATAAAATGTGCTCATGGTTTAAGTGATACACAGACATATATTTTAAAGCGTATGTCAAAGTTAAAAAGCAAATTTTATAATAATCCCCGAATCTTAAAACAAATTGAAAATGAAATTCAATCCAAGATGTGTCTTTTATCAAAAGACGGCAGGATTCATCTTATCGGTAATTTTATAAAAGATAACGGAATTTTTTATTCAAATCATTCGTATAAGTCATACATTGATTCTTACTATGACTATTTTAATTTTGATTACAGCTTTAAACTTTTGTGTCCGGTAATCAAATCCACTTGACAGGCTCAGCCGAAGCAAAACAGATATAAAAAATGAGCTTAAATACTTCAAGGATAACAATATTCGCCTTAAAGTTACTGACCTTCCCACAACAATGATTGACTTGCCGAATGAACAGTCATGGGTTATCGTTAAGGTTAATAATATTATGATTGAGGTTTTAAGCTCTATCGCCGAACAGGAGTATAATACAATCCACCAACGGCAGAGCGAAGGCATTGCCGCCGCCAAAGCCAAAGGCAAGCACCTCGGCAGACCTAAGCTTATTAAACCCGATAATTGGGATTCGGTTATATCCGAGTATAAGGAAAACCGCATCACCGCCAAAGAGGCAATGACACGGCTTAACCTTAAACGCTCATCCTTTTATAAATTGCTGAAATCCGAGAATGAAAGGAGCTGATAATTATGCCGTTTCCCAATGCAAAATTTTATGATTCATCATAAAAAGCACCTGTCCGCAACCGCTCCGAATTTTTTATTTGCGGCGGAAAATTTTCAAAATCGGGGGGAAGATTTTTTCTCTCAGCGCCCGATTTTTACAGAAAAGTAATCCTGTAATATATAGTGAATTTATCATTTTTTGTTTTCAACAAGGTTCAAATTGCCGCCGTAATTATTAGCCATATAAATCTACATATCCAAGCTGTTTTCATTAAGCAAAAAGTCAAATATCCCCATAGTAGTAATGCCGCTGTCATCACGTTTAAGCTTAATATCATCTTTCACGACAATGATTTTTTTGAAGGAATCCTTTGTTTTTAACAGGGATTTCTTTTCTTGCTTTTCTTTTGCTTCATTCGGAATATCAAAAGCTGATTGGATGTAATACTTGTTGTTGCCTTTTGTTGCAATAAAATCTATTTCCAATCCCTTTTGCACCCTTTTTCCTTCATCATTGGTTTCGACTATTTCGACAACACCGACATCCACACGATAGCCCCGTATTTTAAGCTCATTAAATATAATGTTCTCCATAATATGATTTTCTTCTTGCTGTCTGAAATTAAGCTGTGCGTTTCTTATGCCGATGTCAGTGAAATAATACTTTGAAGGTGTTTCGATATACTTTTTGCCCTTTACATCATATCTGATTGCCTTATCCATCAAAAATGCATCCGTAAGGTAGCCCAGATACTTTTTTTATTGTCTTTTCGGTATGCCGATATAACTGTTGCGTTTACTTCTGTTTTAAATTTCACTTATTGATTTGCCGTTATTTTTTTAATCAAATCTTCCATAAGCGCATCACGCTTTATGCTATAGACATATCGCATAAAGCCATCATCCGATTCAATGTCATATTTATAATCATAATTCGGCATATGTTTTTTTATAATTCGGCTGCGCATAAACTTTTCGTTATCATTTAAAAGCCAAGCAACAGCGGTAACATCCCATATTACTCTTGACCACGGTTTTTCGCAGGCATATATGTCGGCTGTATTTATCGTATTTTCTGCCAAATAATCCGAAATCTTGTTTTTCCCTTTAAACCAAAATTCGAGTTCATATTTTGATATACGAAAAGTATCCACAACCCCCATACAAGGAAGCTGTACCAGCGGAACACCGCATCCGAAAATCACTCTTGCCGCCGCAATATCCTGCATCATATTAAACTCTTTGGTATCGCAATATTCCAGCGAATGTCCGCCGAGCCATACAATGACGATTTTATCGACAATCGAGGGGTCGGTCAATATTGCCGACGCAACGTTGGTTATTGCGCCTATCGAAACAATATAAAGCGGCTTGCTTTCGGAATATTGATTCGCAAGCTCAACCAAAAATTTTGCCGCATCGGATTTAACGGGCGTTTTTTCATCGGGCAAATATCCGTCCGAACCTTTAAAGACAAATTTTTTCCTATCGGCTTCATTCATCAAATCCAAAAGCTTATTTATCTCGTTAAAGCTTTTTTCCATTCCATCCTTCGGCGAATCGGAATTTGAATTATAGAACGGAGCGGCACATATACCTTTTACATTCAGTTTTTCCTTTGACCTAAGCATATACGCTATTGCGAATTGGTCGTCTATTTCGTTAAATGCGTCCGTATCCAAAATAACATCTGTCATTCCTGTCGGAACATTCGGAATTTTTATTAAGTCACTCATATTTCTTCCCCGTTTCATTATTTAGCCACGACCGAAACAACGTATGAAACAATCAATATACGTTGTTTCGGTCGATTTTTTGTTTTTGTATTATTCTTCGTCAAACAGCTCAAACTCAATATATACAATTGAATTCTCGGGAATGACAAACAAAGCTTTTGAATTACTGCGTTTAAACGAAAGTTTTAAAACAAGCTCCTCGTCACGCTCTTTATCCGTCACAAAAACCGAGATCGATTTAAGCGGATCATCACCGAATTTATAATTTAAAACACAGTTTTGCGCAACGCCCATATTGGCAATCAGCATACCGCACTCTTTTTTTCCTCTCGCCGCCAAAATTTTTATAAAATCCGAGCCGTCACCGCATTCAATCTCGTTTTCCATTTTATATAATTTACCGAACGCCTTTAACGCATAATATGCCTTTTCTTTTTTTACATAACCGTTCATATTCGTTGAAATTCCGTTATACGAAGACGAACCCCTGAGCATATAATACATCATCATATCAACAGGCAGGAATTGTGCCTCGCACATTTGTGCCGCAACCCCTACAGCGGAGGTTATCCCCTTGGTTTTGTCGAGGTTACCGGGCGTGAGATGATTCCATTCATCACACACAAGTTCCGTATCCGAAAATCCGTATTTATCAAGAGTTTTTCTCAGCGCCGTCACCGAATATTTAAACTCCTCCAATGATGTTATACTGTTGTTGTACTTGTGAAACGCAAAAAAGTCAAGCGGCGCTCTGTTTTCCTCCGATGAAATATATTCAAGAAAATCACGAATATACTCGGCGTAATACAAAGTACCCGAACGCAGGTTTCCCGGCCAGTATTCTCTCTCATCTTCCGTTTCTTTAGCCAATCCCGAAATCGAAATCGCCGCATAGCCGCCGATTTTTATCGAATTTCCGAAACAGTTTTTCAAATGATTTGCCGCTGTCTTGTAAAACTCAAAAAACTGTTCCTTTGTTCCCGTCCACATCGGCGTGTAATTGCTTGCCGGAACACCCTCCGGCTCGTTCCATATTTCCCAGTATTCTATGCCGAACTCAAATCCGTCTGCCCAGCCTTCGTTATAGTGCCGTATGATGTGCTCGCATATTCTCGCCCATTTCGCAAAATCCTTTGGCGGATGAACATAGTTTTTCTTCTTTCCGTGATCAATCGATTCACCGAGACGATAATAAATTTTTGCCCCTGCTTCAATCGTTTCTTTAACATAAATATCGGTGTAATAAAAATCATATGAATCGGGGTCGTTCTCGTCCGCATCAAAGTTTCTGAAAATACAATGCACATCGACAAACACACCCTGGCCGAACGGATATGCAACATCGTGATTTCGTGCATACGGAATATTCAGCTCTCTTATTATATCCGCACTGTTTTCCGAAACGTCATAATCACCGACAGCGCCGCCGTTTATTGCGTGCATCGGCTTGATTTTGTTTCCTGTTGTTTTTGTAAAATCAATGTTAATGTTCATACTGTCATACTCCTAATTAATTGAAATTTCATGTTCCTCACGGGGCGGATATACCGCCCCGTGGATTAAAAAATTACTCTGTCGGCTGTTCCGCCGCCGTTGTCGTCACGTCATAATCAAGATAGTTCGCAACGGGAATGAGTGTATTGTCACGCCATACATAGAATTTTATCTTGGCTGCATTCTCTTTTGCGCACGAAATATCTTCCTGTGACATATCAAACACACCTTGGTTTATCTTTTTCGGGATGATATTAATATCAATCAAACGATTGCTGCTGTCATATACGCATTGCATAATGCAAGCCTCATACTCCGAGCCTGAGAAATTCGTTCCTTTTACGACAAGCTTAAATTTATCCTCTGATGTTACATCGTTGAGAACCTCTGCACCCATCGGATAATATCCCGCCGTTGTTGTTACGTTTCCGTATTGTGAAAGATATGTTCTCGAATTGACCCACTTATAAAGTCTTGCTTCGGCAAGCTTAAGCTCTCCCTCTGCCGCCGTAACGGTTATTTGTGCGCTGTACGGCTCGGCTTTTTGCAGATACGACTCTCTTTCTGTATCAAGATCGGAACCGATAGCAATATTGATTTTTTCACCCGGAAGCAAGGCTCTGTTAAATGATACCAATACAGACGTTTTATCATTTGACAGGGTGTATTCCGGCGTTAATGCGGTTTCGCCTGCCGTTCCGATACTGATACCGTTTGTGCTTGCAAGCTTGCCCGAGAAGTTAAGCTTAAGCTGTTTTGTCGTTGCCCTGCAGTCATCATTAATAACGCTTTCCGTTCCGTCGGCGTCGATTGCGGATACGTTTGTCAGATATGTGTTATTGACATCGCCAACTTCATAAACGGCGAGGTTGTCTATAAGGTGCTGTGCATTGTTTGCGGTAACATACTTTCCGGCATTATTAAATCTGAATAGCAAAGCCGCAATATCATTGACCGATGCAAGGTTTGTGTTATACGCCTGTGACGTTACTGATGTTCCGTCTTCATATTTAACGGTCAATGTTTCTTGCAGGACGTTTCCGTTCGGCTTAACATTAAGCTTTATATGATGCCACTGACCTTTTGTATAGCCAATCGTCTTTGTTTCATCGTCTTTTGATACCGCATCTTGCATACCGGCGGCACCAAGCTCAAGGTATCCGTTTGTTCCGTTTCTGAATCTAAATCGATCGCCGACTTGCGCACTGTCATTCTCTCCGCGATTATAAAGTATAACCCTGCTTGTATATTTGTTGGAATCATCCCACGCGCCGCTTGATGTTTTAGTATCTTCTGTTTTGCCCGACAAATCTTGTCCGTCTAATTTATTCCATTGATTAAAAGAATACGGAAGAATATTTCCGCCCTCAACCAATCCAAGCATAATTGACTGTTCCTGATCGCACTTATAGTCAAACTCAATATTAAACTCTCTGCCGGATTTAATCGGAACGTTAAGCATATGCAGCAGAGAACCGGCACCGGTCTTTGGGCAGTTAATCATCAATGACTTATCCGAAGAATTCTCGGTTTTATTTCTGCCGTCACCATATACCAACGTCACACCGTTTGAATTCCATTTTATATAAGAATTGTTCAAACTCTCCGGAAAAAACCAATCGGGCATATCAACCCCCGATGAGCCGCTTTGAGCGCTTACGGCTAATGTTCCTCTCGCCGCATTATCGAAAGTGGAATACGAATTATAACTGTCTTCGGTATATACCTGTACATTATCAAACTGTACCGGTGTATCTTTGGCTGCTTCCGCATAAAGTCCGATGCCGCCGAATCCGGGTGTAACTTTAAGCTTACCGGTATTTATATCGTACGATGTTGCATACCCCGGAATATCCTCAGCATCCGTTGAACCCGCCGTGTTAAAATTGTACGGGCTATACGGAAGCTCAACCGTCTTATCACCAACGGTCAAATAATACTTCGCCGCCTCGGTGTCAATCTTGACCTTTATATGCGTCCAATCCGAGGTTGCAGTCGGGAACTCCGAGTCTATATCTTTAATCTTTTTCGCTCCATAGGTTGACCATTGATTTCGTGCTTCACTGTATGAATATTCACTCGCAGCATTTGTTGTTCCGAGAATAAAACTTCTTATCAAGCTTATCCGTCGGCTTTCATATCTGGAATTTACCGCCTCTTGCTCATCTGAAACACGATATGTTCTCCAGTCATTTACCCAATTATCGACAAGCCATGCATCTTTATCAAATGTCTGTCCCGCTTCAGTTGCCGCATTTTGAGCTTCGTTGAGTTTTTTATTATAATAATTATACTGTGCTAAATCCTTACTTTGTGTCGGCTCTTGTATGTCTGCGGCAGTCGCACCGGACTTATTACCCGGTTTTAATGTTTCCCAATAATCACCCGGTACATAGTTTTGGGTCAAAAAATCACGTGCTTTTATAAGATTTATTCCCCAGTTCTTGCCGTTTGATTTTACATCAAATTCAATGTTAAACACTCCGCCCTTTATGTTTTCATCAAACTTCCATATCATCCTATCCGTTGCGTTGATTGCCAAGTTGTTTTTATGTTGAGAATCCGTTTCGGTCACCTTTGTCATATTTGCCGCATTTGAATACCCAAAAAGATTGCTCACCATTCCGTTTGCCATGCCGCCGTTATAGCCTTCAAAATTTTCATTAACATAATATCGTCTTGCATCTTGTTGGTTTTGTGCGTTACCCTCCGTTGAAAAAATTATCTCTCCGGGGAATTTTCCGCTCAGTGCTCCTTTATATTGATCTGTTCCGGATTTTGCAGCTTCAGAAAGACCTATCGTATATGAACCTTTTGATAAATTACCGAGGGTAAATTTGATTTCGGGTTTATCCGAATCCTGTTCTACATTCGTTATTCCGTTTTCGATCACGCCGCCGTTTGAGTCTTTAAGCACAAAATCAGTCGGAAAATATTCGCTTTCGTCACCAAAGGCTTTGAGTGTTTCCGCAAATGCCATTTTAACAACACCGCCGTTTTGCTTAACGCCGTTCTTCGCATAATCCGCTTTTGCCGGAATTTCGCCGATCTCGCTTTGGCTGTGACGAATATAAATATTGTCAATCAGTATTTCGTTATCAACAGCATTGCCTCTGCCTGATGTGATTATATTGATACGTTTTGTACCGTCATTCGAGTTGCTGCGCTCGCTGATTTTTTGTCCGTTCAGATACAAAACCGACCTGCCTGTTTCGGCATTATATTCTATAGTGACTTTATTCCATTTATTACCGAGTTCGCTCACGTTTACGCTGTCGGAGTCGCTTGTACCCGAATTTATTATTCCGTCAGATACGCCGCTTTCGTTTATCGACATAAAAGAGCGGTGATCATAATCATATTCGGGATTGCCGTTCTCATCATTTTCTTTGAACCAGTCTGTCGGATTATCGTTTACGAGGTTAGGTATACGTTCAATATAAAAATACGGATTTTTATCGTTCGCCTCTGGGTTCCACGGATACTTTATATCAAAGCTCATGGTAATAATTCCTTTTCGTATTACCTCGTCAAACACCCATGTCAAAGATGCTCCGTTCAAATTCAAAGCGGTGTCTTTGACAATTTTCATATAAGTATCGCCGTCATTGGCTGTTACGCTCGCCGTTGCGTATGCCTGACTTTCATATCTCTGTGTAACCAACAGAGCCGGCAGATCTGTAAGTTGGTTCAAAGCCTTTGAATATCCCTGCATCGTATCAAATTGGTTGATTACGTCGGGCTGACTGAAAGGCTGTGCGGATACGGACAAACCTGTACAAAGTGATACCGCCATTGAGGCGCCGATTGTCAGCGCCAATACTTTTTTTAATTTTTGTGTCATTTTCATTTTTGTCATCCTCCTTTTTAAATATATTTAATTTATAATTTTATTTTTTCACATTTTTATTGCAAAACGTTCTCTGTAGACAAAGCTATTTTCAGCAAGATATTGTTTTGAATTGACCGCCCTTCGCCCGGTTCCGTCTGCCGCTCCGGACGGCAATGTAACAATATCTTGCCGCAAGCATTATAAAACCAAGTTTGTCTATATACTTATCATTATTGCAAAACGTTTTCGCTGTCTAACAAAACCTTATGCATGGACGGATACTTCCAAAGATAGTATTTGTTCTCAACCTTTGGGCTTGTTTCTTCGCCTGTTTCGCCGTTACCGCCGGTAATCGGCAAATCAACACTCTCTGTTATCGAACCGATAAAATCTTTATCGATGACAATACGCTTGAATTTAAAATCTTTCATAATCGGCACATCGGTTTCGACTCCGTCAACCATACACTTTTTATATTCATATTGAGCCGCACCGTATAAAAGATCCGCCGCCGAGGAATCGTTCTTTGTAAAGGTAAGCTCACTCGTTGCATTTCCGTCAGGGTCAAAACCGCTGATTGACAACGCCTTTGTTCTGTCGGTTATAAAATTAAGCTCATCTGTCAAAACGGATTTAACGCTGTCCGAAAGCCTCGACGGAATCCCCGCATTAACAACAAGTTTATAGTTTGACATTTCTTCGAGCATTTGCGGAAAGCCGCAAACAACGGTCGAACTTCTTCCGTCCTCACTTGTCACAACCGAACAGTCATAGTCCTTTGTCCAAGTGTTTTCGTTTAGAATAATGTGGTTTTTAAGCTCTTGTGTATCATCGGTTACAACGGTGTTAAACTTTATTTCCGCATATGATGTCATTGCCGTTATTTTTCCCTCGGTTTTAAGCTCTCTGCCGAGATTGTCAAACAGCTTTATGCTTATTACCTCAGGACACGCAACGTTCATATTGGTCCTTACCGAAATATTATCAACAGCCGCCGCAAACCCTTCTCTGGGTACAAATCCCATACCTGTTCCGTCAACCGTTTTATCACTGAAATACGGCGCGGTATAGCTAACTTTATACTCCGATGAGTTGTCGAATATAAGCTCTATACTTTCACCGTTTTTTCCGTCGGTTCTTATTTTAGCGTTGGCATTATGCCACTCGTTTGCCGCAAGCCTTATGCCGTCAAGCTTTTTGGACGGGTTTGCCGTTTCCGAATCGGCAATATAGACATTTCCTGTTGAATCAACCTTGAACAAAGCGTTCGGAGCGTTTTTTTCGGGGTCGTTCGGCGTTGAAAGATAAAACCTCACTTCGCCCTTATCCGCAGTCGGAACAGTAAAGTCAAAGCTGATATTTCCGTCGGAATCGGGACGTATATCTGCGTTAAATTTAGTCATATATCTCTGAACGGTTCTTCCGTTTTCATCGGATTTCAATCCGAATGCCCTATCGTTGCCGCCGTTTTTGCCCTCAACGCTTTTGGCGTATGACTTTTCACCCGACACCGAAAAACCGCTCGGCGGTGTTCCGTCCGTTGATGTATAATCGTTAAAGTCATTATCATATATGCTGCCGTCTACATTTACCGTTTTAAAGTCGGTTTTAAACGTCAATGCGTCACCCGACACCGCACCTGTGAGCTTGCCCCGAACATTGTTTGAAAGCCTTATTTCATATCTTCCCGGTTCTATCGCACCGCTGAAATTGACATCAAAACCGCCGCCGTTTGCATCCGGCGTTATCGAAAAATTCGATATGCTTCCGCCGCCCTTTTGGCGTATATCGATATTATCTTTTGTCAGCATCCCGGTATCAACAAAGTCGGATAAATGAATTTTTAACTTTCCGTCATTTAAGCCAACACGCTCATCGCTTGTGATATTCATCTCAAGGCTTTCTTCGCCGCTGAATCTGTGGACTCTCACATTATCAAAATATGCGCCCATAGGATTTGATCCTGTTCCCGGTTCAAGTCTTAACCCAAATGTATGAAAACCCTCTGACGCACCGAAATATATCGGCGTTTCATTCATTTTTTCACCGTCTAAATATATATCCGCATAGCAATCATCGCCCGATAGTCCGTTTGTTATAATATCGAATCTGTGCCACTGTGTAAAATCAAAGCTTTCATCACTTTTCATCGTGTCCCATCCGAGCATACTCGTTGTGTTCTTGCCCGGTTTTTGATACCAACTGAATACATTCTGTTCCGCATTGATTCTCAGCAGCATACTGTAACCCGGTGAATTCGTTTCGGTTCTTCGAGGAAAGGTTGCCGTTCCCCAATTTCGCTGATGATACCATATTGACATAAATCTTTGTGATGGACTCAATGCTTTTGCATCAAAGCTGATATGCAGATTTCCCGTATTTATCGACTGTCCGAAATAAAAGTTCGGTTCCGAAATATTATTAGCTTTTAACACTCTTTGATGTTCTTCGTCCGCATATGCAGAGCCGAATTGGTTATATTTTCCGACAAGATAGTCCCAATTTTCATCGGGCATAATATCCGAGCCGACATCGGCGATATAATCGTTAAAGTTATAAAACTTTTTTATTTCCTTGCCGTCGTCGGCAAAAGCAGTCGTTGCCGTCGCAAACACTATTCCGAGTGTTGCACACAATAATGATATTTTTTTGAATTTTTTCATAATATAAGTCACCTCTCTTGTTATTTTATCAGTTTGAGAACGGTAAACAGGCTTGTATCTTTAGATAGACCTATTCCACTTGCATATTCAATCCAACCGTTTCTGCCTTCGCCGTCATCCTCGTTAATCAAGAACGAATATCCGAGAGTGTCGCCCTCTTTGGGCTGTTGGTTCGGCAAGAGCAGGTTCTTCCACGGGATTTTAAGCTCATATATTGTTTTGTTTCCTGTACGTTTAACCATTGCCTCGGCATTTTCGACCTCACCGGCAGAATAGAAATTATCCTGTGACAAATACCGATATACCGACGGCCCCGTCGGCGAAAGCGCAATGCCTATTTCGTGGAATGTTGTGCCTGCCTGACCGATAAGGACAACTCCGCTCTCCTTAAATATAACACCGAACTGTATCGAGTCACCGTTCCAGTTTTTCGATACCGGACTTACATTTCTGAATATATCATCCGTCACCTCGGCATACATATAAAGGTTATCTTCGTCCCATTCTATCGCACTTCTTCCCGATAAATCATCTGCACCCTTCCAATTCGGAAGCTTCTTAACCTGTTCCAGGCTGTCGGCGTACATCGATGAATCATACTTCCATTCGCCTTGTTCCAAGACTCCGTCAATCTTCGGCTTTCTCTCGGCATATGTCGCAACGGTAAAGTCGAGAGGCTGTGAAAATTCATAGACGTTGTTATCACTGTCGGTCAATTCGTATTCAAACGTATACTGACCTTTTTTAACAAGCTTGGGCAGGTTAAATTCAACCTCGCCCGTTCGCCCTCTCGGAATAAGACCTATGTCTATATCACCCATTCCGTCAAACAAGCTCGGACTTGTAAATCGTAATTTCCCTTTCAGAGAGGAGTTTGCCGAAACGTTTTTGACCTTAAATACACCGTTCCATCTGTTTATATCGTCCCCGGGAGCAAGAGTACACTCTAAATCGACTTTAACGGGCATATCCGATTTAATGTTATAATCCAAAGATTGTACCGTCTTGTCGCCGTCTTTTACATTCAGCGTCATAATGTATTCCGTTCCGACAGGTGCGGAGTTTTTGATTGTCACCGTACCGTTTTGTCCCGCTTTTAAATCCGTTACGCCCGCAACCTCGCCGCAGCTCGGAACAATCGCCTCTATCGTATAATCTTTATCTGTATAATTTGTTATCGGAACGGTTGTCGAATTATTCACCGCACATTCCGTTTTAAGGCTGTCGTATCCGATAAAAGCATCATCCTCTGTGAATTCAACATCTTTTATATCCCCTAAAATATATGTCGGTGCGGACTTTGCTCTAAACGTAAACAGTCCGTCTTTTCCGTAAATCTCTTGTTCGTTTCCCCATTCGTCATAATATGTTATCTTATCGGCGCCTAATTTCAAGGTTACAGCTCTGTCATTTCCCGTTGAATGCAATGTGATAAACTTTTTACCCCATTTTTTGCTGTCATACTCGCTGACTTGAACTATGCCGTCATTGCTTTGATATTGTTTTACAAAGTCGGATTTTGCCATGACATAATTCATTGCCGTAATCATCAGAGCCGACTCGCGAGGAAAGCCGTATGTTCCGTATCTTTTGTTACCGTCAAAGGATGACTCAACGTGTCCGAAGCTCGCCTCTCTCTGGTTATCCTGATAACCGATTCTGTCATAGTTATAAAGGCATACAATATCATCAAATGCGTTGTTCGCCTTATAATACAATATATATCTGACATTCAGCGCCCCCTGTACATACGGCGTTTTTACATATGCGTCTGCCGTTGTATATCCCGCCTCGGTTATCATCACTTTGGGTTCGGGTGCTCCCTTTGCGGTATACATATCCTTGAGGGCTTGAATCTCCGCCGGGCCCGCTGTTCCCTCGGGTGAGGAATACATATACGAATGTATTGATATACAATCAAACGTTTTCCACATTCCTGCGTCCATTGCCTGTTCAAAAAAATGCTTGCCGCCGATATAATTTGATGTGGTATATTCTTCGCCTTGATATATTCCCGTTACGCCGGGGCCTGCCACAATTGCATTCGGGTTCACCTCTGTTATAGCCTCGTGCGCCGCAATTCCCATTTTCGTCCATGTATAACCGTTGTCTATGTTTACATTATAGTTAAAATTAGAGAGGTTAGGCTCGTTCCATACTTCAAATCGAGGGGTTGTACCTATTGTTTGTTCCGCTACCGTACGACAAAATACTTTCCATTTTTCAAGCTGTTCCGGCGTTTTGGGCATCTCTTTATAGGAAAGACCGGGCGCAACTCGACTGCTTGTTCCGAATATTAGAAAATATGCGTTCATACCATATTGGGTTAAAAGTTCATACGGATAAGCGCAATAACTCTTACTCCAGTCAGGTTCGCCGCTGTCATTTATCATATCATACCAAAGCACCTCTAACCTTGCACCGAACGAATTTGTCAGCGCAAGTGTGTCTGCAAGCATCTTTTGTCGTTCTTTATCATACCTTCTCCACATAATCGAAAGGGCAATATTATCGTCCTTTATCCCGTTGGGATCGGTTTTAAGTATTGCGATTTTTATCGGACGGAATGTACTGTTAATACTCTTATCGTCCGAGGATATGTTGACCTCATACCAATAGATTCCGCATTTTTGAACCTCTCCGGCATCAATAGACAGCTTTTTGCTTTCTTTTGCCTTGAATTTTACTTTCTCTGTCTTTTCATAAACAACATCGTACGAGTCCGAAACTATTCTGTGCCGTATGTTTACATCGGCTTCGCTGTTCGTCAAATTCTCAATCTCTGCTTCGGCCTTCTTTTCCTTTGCGTACCATTCAAACGAATTTGCCGAGCGCTCGGTCGTTGCTGATTTGACATAAATCGGGTTTTTGGACGGTTTTTTGGTCACAGTAACCTTTCGTATTCCTACCTCACCCGCTGAAATTACATCCCTCGTTTGATTGTTATACGGCTTTAAAGTGATGGTAAAGTCATATTTTCCGTCGAGCTCTTTGTTAAACTTTCCGTTTTGCACCGTGAATTTAAGTGTACTCCATGCTCTTTTGCTGCTGCAATACACCATTCTTTCACCGTATACTTCTTCCTCGCCGTATGTATCGCAATTCACCTGAAAAAACGATGACAAATCATCATAGTATTCAATCTCGAATTCGTACTCTGTTCCGTCAAATTCGGATTTAGGCTTAAAATCATCAGAAAAGATAAAGTTTATCTGTGCCTTTGTTTGGTTGTTCTTTGGGTCAAGCACCCAACAATACTCGCCGCCGCGCATTCCCGTGTTTGCGCCCTCGACAGAGCCGAAATTAACATATGAAAATCCGCTCGATTCAAAGTTGTCGTCAAGAAAAGCCTCTGCGACATTCTTATCCGCACTGAATTTATGTTCCGCCTTTTTCTCTGCACCAAATCCCTGTGCGGTACAAATCGCCATTATCACAGAGATGATTAACGCTGCTGTTCTTTTTGTGTTTCTTATTTTTACCATTGTTTTCACTCCTCTCTTATGCTTTCAAACGCCCTCGCTATGGGCTTAATATTGCTAAGGTTTTCAATTGCCATAATTTTTATCCTGTCATAATCGCTGCCGCAGACAAGTCCGTTCACCGAGAAAACTTTTTTGTTGCCTTCTTTTGATACACCGTTGTATTTATATTTATAAAGCATTTGTACAAGTCTGTCGCTGTCGTACAGAGCAACTATTACTCTGTAATCATCAGGTTCGGTTTTATCACCGAAATCTATCATAAACTTGAATGACGAAATATTTATTTCGCTCGGTGAAATGCTTTCATACACCTTATCCGTATCACTATCCTTTATAAAATATATCTTCGGCGTGCCGCTGTTCTGCGGCAAATCTATGTCCTCACCGTCAACAACATAATACGGTTCTCTCGTCACCTTATACTTGTTTCCGCTTACTATCTGTGCCGAGTCTATCCTGTTGCCCAGCATATCATAGAATTTAAGATTATTTATGTTTGTCGGAAAGCCTTTGCATATCTCCCACGGGCTTATATATTGCGGCGCAGCTTTTGTTGTGCGCAGCATATAAACATTTCTGTTCGGTGCGGTATATTTTGAGATGAACGTCAGGGTCGAATATTTCTTTCCGTCATCGGGGTTATCTGTATATTTCATATAATCGTCAAACATCTCTGACTTTGTCGCCCCCTCGGTCAGCTTGTTATATGCCGATGCCGCAAGATACGAATATTTCGCCGAATACGGAACCGTATCGTCCCAGTTATTTAGCATACCGAATTTATATTCGTGTTCGTTATCCCGAACGCCGTCATCGATAAAATCATAGAACCAAACCCGATTGTTAAAATCCGCAGTTTTTATAACATCAAAGCCCCGAATCAGTTTTAACGCCTGTAACCAATCCCTGTCCTTTTGTACCTCATATATCGGGTTTGAATCCGTGCCGATGTTTTTCATTCCGGTTGATACAGAGTTGGGATATACCGCTGTCGATAAACCGAATTCGGTACACCAAGCACCGTCCTTTAAGGTGAAATCATAGGTATTGCCGGTAATCTTGCCTTTTGCGGGTTTCCACTTATCGATGCCTTCTGCAACAAATTCATCGCCACCCGTTATCAAACCTTTATAGCTCTCTATCTCTGCGGCAAGACCGTCAAACTGATTCGACACATATGTTCCCTCATATCCGTTTTCGGTGTCCTTGCCGCAATACGGATGTATGGCAAAAACATCGAAAAACTGTCCGTTGCCATATTGCGCCGCATCCTCTGATTTTTTAAGATTATCAAGCGTTAAATCCATATATTTTCGCCCAGCCGACCACCACCAAAAGCATTGCATGGAAAAGCCACCTATCATATAATCCTTTTGCAGCTCTGTTTCGGCTCTCGCCGCACCTTTGTATCCTTCAATCAACATATCCGAATACAGCTTCGCACGATACTTATAATTCTCGCCGTTTGAAACATTTGTTGCGTCAACCTCTTTATCGGGGTCAATGTTGGATATTCCCAAATCAGGCTCGTTCCATATCTCGATTCTGTTGACGCCGCTGCGCACTTTTTCTTCCTTTAAAAGGTTATAAACAAAGTCGCCGTAATGCACCGCCGCTTCTTTCGTCATAAGCTTTGGTTTTGATAACATTCCGTCATAAATTCCGTTTCGTCCGAGCGGTATGAGCAAAACGTCTGTTCCGTATTTCTTTGCCGCATCCAATAGCTTTTCCTGTTCGTTTGTCAGCTTATATACACCGGGACTTTTTTCGTATCTGTACCAGTCAATGGTATCACGCACCGAATCTATGCCTGCATTTTTAAGCAGACACATTGTTTTGTCCGGGTCGCCATTATCGGGTCTTGATAAATGAACATTGGTACCCATACTTTTGTTTGTGTCCGTATTTTTTACACACCTCGAAAAAGGAATATTAATCGTTTCCTGTTTGATATTGCCCGAATTGTATACATCTATATCCAAACGGTATAAGCCATACTCTCCTTGCGGCGGCGTAATACGAAACAGCGTATTTTCGCCCGATGCCAAAGTGAAATCATTTTCACCTCCGTCTGTCGTTTGCGATTGCATCTCTCTGTCATACTTGTTAATCGAATATGCAACCGAAAAGCTTTGGGTGTTTGCGCTTTGATTTAAAAGCTCAATCTTAAATGACGGCGTTTCGTTATCAAAGAATATGTTTCCGACACTATTCGTACCGACCTTTACATCTATCGGCGAATATGTTTCATCACTATATATGTTGATTTCGTATATATTCACCGGATAACAAGAATTATCATATCCGTTTGCATTATTGGCATCTTTTTCAAACTTATGGGTCAGAATCGTCAAATCCGCACCATTATCGGCTGAATTGACTGCTGCGTCGCATAGCGTGAACTTTTTTGTTATCGTGTCACCGCTGTTGTACAAGCATACTTCCTTTGTATTCGCTTGCTCTCCGTCAACGGTTTTGTATCTGAGATAAAACCAACCGTATCCCTCGTCTTTATACTTGACATCGATAAACACGTTCTTGCCATTGCCGCAATTCAAAGCCGTATCACCGTCTAAATCGATCTTGATTGTTCCTTTATCCGATTTTACACTGTAATATCCGTTGTCATCGGGTGTTGCGCATTTAAGCTCAAGTCCGTCATCGGTTATATCATCATTATAAATAAACGCTGCTCCGCTTGAGCTCTCCGTCCCGTTCAGGAACGATGCCTTCGCCGAATCGGTACCGATATTCTCAAAGCTTGTAATGACAAGCTCGTCTATACAGATGTTTTTTGACAAGGCTTTTGATGTGATAAATTTTACGCCGCATATGCTGCCAAGTGATGCATTAAAGCTTTTTTCAGCCATCCCGCTTCCGCTTACAACTGTATATTTGTTTGTAGTGTTATCAATATAAAGTTTTATCTTATTCCACTCGTTCGGCATACGATTTAGGCTTATTTCATCAAGCTTTGCAAATCGGTTTGCTCCCGTTTGAGAATACGACATTCCTTTACCTTCCCACGACAGGACGTATATATCACCTCCGCCGCTGTCGGTAAAGCAAAGCTTTGTTTGAGCATCGCCTTTTATATAGAACTCTATTTTAAGCCTATTCTCATTCAAGACGCCGCCGAACTCTCTCGCAATATTTATCATTTCCGTATTTGATGATGTAACTTTAAGACAATTCTTAATCTTGCCTTTTAAATCGACGGAAACGCTGCCGGCATTATTTGTCTGCCATACATCTGTTATTGCATCATTGGTGTAATCATCAAAGCTATCGTAAAACAAGGCGTTTTCTGCTGCACCGACCGGAGTGTCGAATATGTTCGGCACCCCGATTTCGGTCAATAACATAACTATAAGAAAAACGCAGAATATTTTATGTCTGAACATATTAACCACCTTATTTATAAACAATAATTTCTCTTACATTTCCGCTATATGCACAATAAACAACGAACGAACAATCCTCGCCGAAAACATCATATGATTTAATATCATTTATACTTCCGGAATAAATTTTATTATTTCTTGTTTCGTTCTTATCAACAATTGTTATAGGCGCTCCACCCTTTGGCATAACCGACTTTCCGTCACGTGCATCCGCAAGGGTATATGCCATCGAAACCATACTGCCCTTAACAGTCTTTGCATAACCTTTGGCAAGCTGTGCCGCATTGACACGCCATCCGCCGAGACCGCCGACTGATGTTGCTGTTGGCGGATTTTCTCTGTACCAATATCTGTTCGGATCGGTATAACTGCCGTAACTCTCAAATGTACGTGTCCCGCAATCAAACATTTTTGTTATGTTGATCGCCGTCTTTCCGCTGTAATCGGTATCGATTGTTATAATATCGCCCTGCTTTAATGTATTAGCCTTATCAATCATTGTCGAATCGATAAAGAAAGTAACTTCGCCGCCCTCTCTCTCGCATTTCAACACATCTTTTATCATACCGTCCGAATCAATTTCGGTGTATATTGAATCAAAGAGCAAGCAGTAATCATACGCCTTTGTCGATGTCTGTTTTACAACTATTGCCTCACTGTTCCACGATTCGTCCGACCACTTATACCCCACAACATTATATAATTGCCAGTCCAAAAGAGTTAGGCTGTTGCTGTACATATTATCGTCATCACTGCGTCGGTCGCCGTTGATATAGATATAACCGTCCGCACTTACTTCAGGCACCATAAACATCTTTGTATAACCGTTTGACCACATCATATCAATACCGAGCCATGAGTTTGATGCCGAAAAGTATTTTTGACCCTCTCCGACTTTATACAAAGTGTTGTCCTTATCCTCATTCGCTCCGCAATTTGCGGAATCGATATTTGTAAGCTCGCTATTTTCGTTTAAAGAATATCTTATAATCTGCGGTTCGATTTTTACGTATTGCCTGCTCTCATCAAGCTCGTTCGTACCCGGCAGGGCCGATACAACAGTGCGATATTTTGACGACTTATATTTTTCGGCGTCAATCGTTATGTTATCAGCCATATAAAGCTTATTTGATTTTCCCGTTTCGTGATCATATATGTCGAGGCACAGTGAATATTCGCCAAACCCTTTATCCGTCAAATACCCTTTTTTAAGCCAGCCAAGCTTAAAAGCATCATCGATTTTATACGTTATCTCACCGGATGTAATTTCACGTTCGGTTGTGTTCACCGACGATACCGCCGCCTCTTTCTTTTCGTTACAGCAAATTATATCGATACTTTTGAGATTGTCCGACTTTGCAATCATAACAACAGCAGGAAAAGTCTTCGGCAAATCGGCTTTCTTTCCGTTTGTGTCGACAATATTCAGATATTCCGCATCATTGAGCATAATTTTGTTTTCGGAATTATAATAGTTATAAACAGTATTTGTCATTTCGTCACACATTCCTATAACAAAAATCTCATAGCTTTTAATGTTTATAAGATTAAACCCGTTTGCCCCGTTGGCTTTGATAAACTCAATTACACCCTTTCGGCTTTCGTCCGAAAATTCTTGCATCCTGTCCTTTAGGTTCGTTTCCATTTCTTTTCCGTTTATAAAGACATTCGATTTCGGATCAAAATTCAACTTTTTTACTTTAGAACCGTTATCGGTATAATATTCGAGAGTACCCGATTTTTCATCAACCGATTTTATATCATTTGACCTTACAGAAATTTTATCATTTTCGTTGATGCGTTCCATATAAATTACCGTTTTAAAAGGATCGCTTTTTTTATAGATATACTCTACTCGTTGTCCGAAATAATCTTTTATATCACATTTATCATCAACATCAAACATTTCGGTGTCTATCTGAACCTTGCCGTTCTCCACACAATTATTATCAAGGCTCAAGCCTCCGACTGTTCTCACCTGACCGATTCTTATATAAATGCTGTGATATGCTTCAAATATCGTATCGCCCGACTTTACACGCTCACCCGATTCCCCCGTGAACGCAGGCAGGTCTATCTGCATTGCCTTATACAACAGCGCCGCACATTCCTCAACAGAAAGAGCATTTGCATCTGCCGGCGAAATTCCAAATTTTGCTCTTACCGCAATTTCGGTAAAAATATTCATCGGACCGCCGGTGTAGTTTACCCACTTGCCGTACCCCAATGCATACACAAGCATTTTGCACGCCTGTTCGTATGTGATATTATCGTTGAGGTTAAACATTTTATCCGCAGCGGGACTGACTATCCCGCTCTCGTATAATGCGTTTATATACTTTGCCGCCCAGCAATCGCTTTGCACATCGATAAAGTATACTTTATCGGTTACTTCGCCGATTTTAAAAGCCTTACAAATATATTCGGAAAAATCCCCTCTTGTTATGGTTTTTACCTTAGATTCATCCTCTGTCACCTCGATTATTCCGAGATATGAGAGGAGAAACATTTCTTTGGAAGTTTTATCTTCTTGAATATTTACGTCCTCAGCAGCGAACGAAAAAGTATACATTATTGAATTTAAACCGAGTCCCAAGCATAATAATATGCAAAAAAATCTTTTTATCATAGCTGTACCTCCTTATTTTCGGCCTTATTTTATAGCCTGTTTTGTAAGATATATAATTTTGGCGGCTTCCGCTCTCGTTGCCGACATAAACGGATTAAAATTCGTGTTTTCATCGCCGGAAACAATCCCTGCGCCCGCCATGGCAAGAACCGCCTCTTTTGCGTAATCGGAAATATTCTCGCTATCGTTAAAAGCAATATCGCTTGTACCCGTCAAGGTATAATCGCCCGATTTTATCGCTCTGTAAACCATAACACACAAGTCTTGCCGCAATATATTTGTTCCCTTGCCGAAAGTTTTCTCATCTATTCCGTTTGTAATTCCGGCAAGATACGCTGTTTTTACATACGGAAAACTCCAGTCCTCATTCGTTATATCTTCAAACGGAAATTCGTTATCGATGAGTCTCATATCAAATGCAAGCGTAATCATTTTTGCGAACTCCTCACGTGTTACCGTATCATTCGGATAAAATAAACTTTCCGTTTTTCCGTTTATGACACCTTTATAGTACAATTGCGTTATTGCGTCAACCGCCCAATCAAGCTCTGATATATCATCAAAAACGTAGGTCGGTTTTATATCTGTATTATCATCTTTTGACGGATTGGGATTGAGCGCACCCGGCATAAGTCCGCCGCCCGAACTGCCGCCGCTGCTTCCGCCACTGCTGCCGGAGCTGCTGCCGTTATTTGAGCCGTCTTTATAATTCGAAACGAAATTTTTAAGTTCATCAACGGTTTTAAACGGTGCAGCCTTTGCAACGGACGCATTTAATCCCGACTTGTTTGTATTCGTAAAAATTTCTGAATAACCGCTCAGCACCTGGCTGATTTTTGTTTCGGAACCGTGATTTATACTTACCAAAATTATCGAATCTCTGACCGCATTGTCAAGCTCGGCAAATGTCTTTAAATTTTTATTTGATATACCTTTCAAGACCTCATCGGAAAATTCGCTGTTATAAAATTTTTCCTCTTTTTCATCGAGTTTATATAACGCTAAAAAGCTTTTCATATCCGTAACTCTGCCGTTATTCACACCTACCAACGCAACGGCTTTTTCAATACTTTCAAGCAGCTCCGATTTTTGGTCGCCGCCGACTTCGCTCGTTCCGACAGGAAGCTTTAACTCATCAAACAAAATATCGGCAATGGTTTTTATTTCTTCATCGCTTTGAATCAGGCTGTCCTCAATTCCGAGGCTCTCTTTGTTCGCTTTTATATATGCCGCAAGAGAATCTCTGTCTGTTTTCTCAACAAAACCTTTATATGCCGATGTTGACATATATACAAAGTCCGCCTTATCGGGGGTTTGAGAAAATTCAGCGCCGATATAAACGGAATAACGTCCCGCTTTATTCAACATAAACAATGTTTTATAGCCGTTATTGGCGTCAAGCTCTGCCTCACCGTAATATTCCACGTCCTTTTGGATTTCACCTGTTTGACTTATTCCATCCCAACTCTCGCCTTGCGGCAATACCGAAACAGTTACTTTTTCGCCGCTTTTTGCCGCCTTGATTGTTCCTGATACGGAAACACATTCGTCATACACCTTGACATCCGCCGCATATGCCGATGACATTGATGTAATCAGCGCCGCAACGCATATCGATATACCTCTCTTAAACTTTTTGTTCATAAATTTTCCTCCTCTTATTTAATTCCCGCCATAAGCGTTATTATTTCAAAGTTGTTTACGTCAATCTCCGCCGTGTTGTCTTTAACCTCTATCTCTTTTTCGATATTTTCAAGCAGGTCACAAAGGTACAGCTTTTTAATATCCACACCGAATTTTAATTTAGCTCTGCCTTTTTTATTTTGGCTCTCATACAATCTGAAAATCACGTTGTCGTTATTTTCAGCTTTTTTAACGGTGTCGATTATTATGTTTTCGCTGTCGATATTAACAAGCGAAAAGCTTTGCGCCAAAGCTCCGTCCGAATTGTTTATCTCTCTTGCAATCATCGGATTATTGAACGCATATGCCTTTCTGACTATATCCGCATCGATATAATTTCCGCTGTGCGGAATTATCGAGTATGCCATAATATGTTCGCCCTGGTCATTGACTTCTTCGCTTGAGCTGTTTCCGCTGCGCAAAAGCGACAGCTGTATCGTTGAATCATTGACCACGCTGTGGCCGTATTTGCAATCATTCATCAATGCCATTCCGTAACCGTTATCCGAAATATCTGCCCACTTGTGTGCACAGGTTTCGAATTTTGCAACATCCCAGCTTGTGTTTTCGGTATGATTGCGCTCGATATTTCCGAACTGTATTTCATACGTTGCCTTGTTTGTGTTCACGTCAACGGGAAAAGCCGCTTTGACAATTATATGTCTTAAATGCCAGTCAACCACGGTATCAAAATCTATTCTGTCGAGTTCATTATAAAGATATATCTTTTGCGTAATAGTTGAATTCCTGAATCTCTTAACAACCTCAAAACCCGCTCTTGCGCCCTCGCATATCGGCTTATATGACACAACCTCGTCTATCTTATATTTTTTGTCTTTGTGATAGACGCTAAGCTCCCACGCATCATATGAATACGGCAAGTCCTCATACATGATTATCTCATTTGCTTTTTGTCCGTTCTTTATCACCTCTCTGTTATTTCTCTTGTCATAAATCGAGATTATATCAAAGTCATCATCGAATACTACCTTATAAAATTTGTTTTCTATTGTTTTATCCTCAACCTTAACCGTACATACTTCATACGTATTATCTATTACACTCCAACCCATTGACAGAATATTCTCCGCTGTTATATACTTATCGCCGAACCTTATGACATCCGTCATTTCAAATCCGTTCGGGTTGAATACAACAATTTTGTTTTCGCCTTTGATATTTTGCGCAAGCTCATCAACTGCATTTTCGATTACGCCGTTTATATCATTTTGCGCCGCCTCGTACATTTTAAAAACATCATCATACACATCGTGCACCGATGAACCCGGTATAACATCGTGGAACTGGTTAAGCAGAACCGTTTTCCAAGTTTTATCAATGGTTTTCTTGTCATATTCACCCTTGCGTTTTAGCGTATTCAACACAGACAAAACCTCGGCATTATGCAGCATAAACTCGGTCTTTCTGTTATACCTCTTTATCTTTCCGACCGAGGTGTATGTGCCGCGGTGGAATTCGAGATACAACTCGCCTTTCCATTTCGGCGTTTTTCCTATTTCTTCGATACTCTTTTCAAACTTGCTTTCTATACGGTTTAAGCTTTCCGTTGTTGTCATCATTTCGGTTTTAGGTATGCCTAACACGCCTTGATGTATTCTGCGCTGCATTTCAAGCATTTCTTCAGTCGGGCCACCGCCGCCGTCACCGTAGCCATAAGTCATAAATACCTCATCGGTGTACTCCTTTTGCTGTTGTCTGTCCCATGTTCCCAACGCGTATGAAGGAGTAATTTGTCCGACATATGATGTAACTGTCTTATTTTTCCAAGTAAAATCTTGACAGGTCATAAAATATGTCGAAACTTCCGTTCCGTCAACACCAACCCACTTGAACAAATCATACGGAATCTGATTAAATTCGTTCCAGCCGATTTTTGACGTCACAAACTTATTAACTCCGCTTTTCTTCAAAATTTGGGGTATTGCCGCCGAATATCCGAACACATCGGGCAGCCACAAAATCTTGCTGTCCATATCAAATTCATCTTTTATAAACTTCTTTCCCCATATTATCTGGCGCACAAGGCTCTCGCCCGACGGCAGGTTGCAATCGGGTTCAACCCACGTTGCGCCCTCTATATCGATTCTGCCCTGTTTCACAAGTTCTTTTATATCCGCATAAACCGTCGGTGCTTCTTCTTTTAAGTATTCCAAAAGCTGTGGCTGTGAAATTGTGAAACGATATTCGGGGTATCTTTTAATCAATTCAACCACTATCGAAAAGCTGCGCTGTGCCTTTTCTTTTGTCTGTGCATATGTCCAAAGCCACGCAACATCGATATGCGTATGACCTATACAGTCAACCGTTGCCTCGTGCGGTGCGTACTTGCCGTAATAATTATCTTTAAGATATTCGCACGCTCTTGCCGCCCCGTTAAAAAATCTCTCGCCGAGCGGCTCGGTGAAATCAAGATAATTCGCCGCAATATTGAGATGTTTTATTGTTTCGATATGTTTATAATCTTCATCGCCGAAAAGCATCGCCGCGTCATACGGAACCTTAAAATCATAGTATAATTTCTCTGTTCTGTCATCTGAGCTGACAAGCGATATTTTCATGGTGTATTTTTCACTGTACGTTCCCGAATAATAATATAGGTATATTTTATACTCCGTTTCGGGTTTTAATATATACTCATCATGATTTAGGTCAAGTCCTTGAATCAATTCACCGTTTATGTACATTATACACTGCGGATTTTGACACGATTTAAACTGCACGCTGTAACCGCTCAAAAGCTTTAACAGAATCCTACTGTGCTCGCCCGTACTTTTCGGCGTTTTAAATTCGGTATATATCCAACAATGATTATCGTACCCGCCGATAATCGTGTTTTCATCAAAGTTCTTCCAATCATCCGTCACGGGCGGCAATATATTATCGGTTTTATACCCGCACTCTATATACTTCGCCGGCAGCTTTTGTATTTCCGTCCGTCTGACAAGTTCAATCTCAGACAGTATTTTTTCTATTCTCTTTGCTTTCATATCTTCCATTAATTCATTTCCTCCGGTTCCGATTTTACTTATAAGAACAAGTCCTTTTAAATTTTCATTTTTCATATCTTGATATTGGGTTTCTATCTGCATTTTCGGAAAATCTTTTGTTATTTTTAAATTTTCTCTTGCATTTATGAATGTTTTGTTATATAATACCCAATAAAAGAAAGTTCAAAATCAGCTTTTATGTATAAGTCTGTTACTGTATTACAATTATATTATAACACATATGTGAACAATTTGCTTTAACTATAATGATTTTTCTATAGGTAATTTTATCAATATAATGATTTTTATGGTAAAAGTAACAGAAAGGAAGCCATAATATGAAGAAATATAAAGTATTGGAGGCAAAATGGCACATTGACTTTCCCGAAGGGTTCAGATGCCGCTTTATCAACAGCAGCACAGAGAAAAAAGTTTTGCACGCACACGAGTACTATGAAATATTTTTGACGCTTACCGATGATATAACCCACATAATAAACGGAAAGACTGAAAATCTTAAAAAAGGCTCTTTGGTTTTTATACGCCCGAACGATGTACATCTGTATAAAAACGATGAAAAACCGTATAGGTTCATAAACTTTGCGTTTTCAAAAGAGCTTGCCAAAGCGCTGTTTGATTTTCTGTCCGAAGACTTAAATATTGATGAAATGCTGAACTGTCCCATGCCGCCGACAATTCCGCTGTCAAGCTCCAAATGTAAAAAAACGGCAAATCTGTTTCAGACAATAAACTATGTTGCGTCCGATAATCATCTTGAAAAGCGCCTGCAATGCAAGTCGATACTGACCACACTGTTCACAAAATACTTTTCAAGATTCTCATCCAACGATAATTCAAACGACATTCCGATATGGCTTTCGCAAACATACGAACAGATGAAATCGGTAAAGAATTTTTACAACGGAATCCCCGCAATGGTCGAAATCAGCGGCAAGACATATGAACACCTGTCGCGCTGTATGAAAAAATATTATAATATAACCGTGACCGAATATATAAATTTGCTGAGACTGAATTATGCGGCAAACCTGCTTGTGAACACAAACTATTCCCTGACCGATATTTATTTGGAATGCGGGTTCAGCAACCAGACATATTTTTCCACCTGTTTTAAACGCACCTACGGAATGACCCCCACCGCATACAGAAAAAAGTGATTAATCCCAACACCGCTCGGTCGTGTGGCCGGGCGGTGTTGGGATTTATTTATTTATCTTCAATGACGGCTTTTAAAAGCTCTGTCTTTTGTTCTTTGGGGCAGGACAAATTAACTATGTATCTGATTGCCGCATCGGCGTGAACCTGTGCAACCCTATCTTTTAATTCATCCATTCCCTCGGTTGTGGTTGGGTAATGTACTATTATATTAATATGCCCTACCTCCTCTCTATTATCTATATGTTTGTTACTTTGTACAATATTATTTTAAATTGGGAAATTCAATAAACGCCGCTTTTTCCGCTGACAAATTATTATTCGCATCGGTAAATCTTCCGACAGCCAAACACTGTCCCGGATTTAAATTCGTCAGTTTATCGCTGATTTGTCTGCCGAACTTTTGCTGCATTTTCCTTTTCTCACCGTCCGTCGGTTGAAAAATAAGTCTTGTTCCTGCCATTAACAAATCCTGTTCGGTACTTTTATCGAAATTGCCGCTTATGTATTGCGGCGTATCAGGGATACTCGCCCGATGATATTGACACTATGCTCGAAAGCGACATTTCACCCGATGAAATCGAGGAATATGCCCTGCAAATGGCAGAAATGACGATGCCGAGTCGTTATTTCCTGCCGCAAAGTCTTAAACACAATTATGTATTTTTTACTACTCAGCTAAGCAAGGCTGACTGAAAACATACAAACAAAATTTCACTTGCAATTATTGCAAGAGTGTGATAAAATATAGGTATAAGCGAGGTGATTCCGATGGATAATGAATTAAAAGACGATTTAATTAAAAGCGACCTTGAGGTGAGATAT
>URAN01000033.1 GCA_900545865.1 uncultured Eubacteriales bacterium | reverse complement strand
TCCCCAAATCCGCGCACGGCATTTTATATGTGCTTTGGTATATTTTTGTCATTTTTGCCACTCCTTTTATTCCATAGAAATTTTATACTCATCGGTATCAAAGTTTACGGTTACTTTTGTTCCGTCCGAGAAAATGGTTTGCTGTACCCTGTACGAATCATCTAAAAATTTGTGCTCAACCATTTCTTCGAGCGCAACTCTCTTATGCAATTCAAGAACTTTGTTGCAAACATCGATTTCATCTTCATTCGGTTCAATCGGAAGATATATGGTATCACCGTTTAAGAGTGCGTGCAAATACGGCGTGTCCGTATAAGGGATACATTTCCAACGGTCAAAATCGGTTTTGAATATCTTTGTCCACGGGATTATGAGAGATTCATGCCACACTAAGTTAAACAGCGGAACAGGTATTCCGAACGGAGTGGGTTTATCATGTTCCTTGTCCAAAAAAGCAAAATACGGTGCATGGTGACATAGTGCAATGCCTTTCATCATACAATCGACGGCTTCTTCGGAACTTGGTATAATACCCTTTGATGTCAGAATGTTAAAACATTCAAGACGCTTTTCACAGCACTCCTTTCGGGTCATTCGATGTTCGGGGTTAAAACATTCGTCAAGCGGAACAACACCGAAAACATCCAAATATGCCCCTTCGATATTAATACCCAAATTTTCAAAATTTTTATAATTTCTTTTCACGTATTCGGGTGACAGGCTTTGGCACAGCATGGTATGGCTGCCGCCGTCCCACACATCACAAAACGGATGTGAACCGTCCTCGTTTTCAATCGCATTGTTCATATCAAAGCTTTCGGCATCGTAATAATAATCTCTGTATTGGTCGTGTATTCCGAAAACGTATCCGAGTGATGACGCCGTATCCGACAGCTTTTTCATTCCCGGTGCTCCGCCTGCCTTTTCGCTTGGCGGAAAGACATCGGGATGCATATTGTCATAACCGTTTCTTCCCCAGCCGTCAAAGTGTAAATACGCTCTGTCAACGCCTTTTTTCTTCAATGCTTTCAATTGGTTACAGCGTGTTTCAAATGTGACGCAAGTATCGTTGTTTTCGAAATTGACTTCATCATACCGCATCGTTCCCGGTTTTGCGTGACGAACGATTTGTTCGTGTATAATGGGGGCGCCTATTAACTTTGCCACGTTTTCGTTTTGAGCAATCTTTTCTTTTAATGTAACAAATTTCCCTGTTTCTTTTAAATAATGCTTATATTTTTTTGCAAATATGTTATAATCGCACTCGCTCCAAAATGAGAACAGCATAATGCGTTTATATGCCATTTTGCCCAATGACGGGATGAAAAACGGTTCGATTCTCGTATCTTCACCGGGTATATGTGTAAAATAATAGCGTGCGTCATACGGAGTATCATAAATCGCAAGATAACCGGCGGCTTTCTTTATCTGACCGTACATCGGCATATATGCATCTCTTTCAAATATAACGCCTTTGTAAGAATTTTTGTTGGTAAGCTTCAGCACGAGCGGAATCTCAACAAGATGCTCGGAATATTTCGCCGGGATGAGGGTTCCCTGCATCCTCGGCAGAACCGTATAGCCGCAATCGGAGTTGTATTCAAATCCGCACGGCCAGTACAGCTCGCTGATTTTATCTTCATCGTCACCCGTTACCCAAACTTCAAAGCGAAGATATTGATTTGTGTCCTGTGCCATAACCTTTGTGTTTATTGCAATATCCAATTCGCCGAAGCCCGAATAAGCCGCAAGAACACATTCGCCTATTCCGTCCTTGCGTGCGGAATGTGAGCATTTTGCGTCTTTGAAATAAAATGTTTTTCCGTCTTTTGTTTCTATGCGTGCATTTTTGTTCCATATAAATGATTCGTCACCGACGGTTACGGTCATTTCGATTTTTTGAGGGTCATACATACAGGTATAACTTTTGTCTTTTAAAATATACATTTAAATTTCCTTTCTGAGTTTTATTTATGATAAGTACGGTATATACAGAGGCAGAGGAAACCATAAATCTCTTTCATCGCCTATATACTTTTGTCGGTGAATACCGAATAAAAATCGATGCAGCTCATATCCGTTTAATTCAATATCGTATTTTTCGGTATCGGGTTTAAACTCAACCGAAACGGTATCTTTATTGTTTTCGATTTTAAGCGGCGATTTTAACATATCGCTTTTTATGCACAGCGATCCGCAAGGCAGATTTTTAATTTGCTCCGTTTTATTTTTTAAACAAATACGAATAACATTTTCAAAGTTATTGATTTTAAAAAGAGCCGGTGCGCTTACGGTATAGCTCTCGGATATATCGATTAAATGATCAAGCAGGGCTTTGTCATATTCACACACTCTGATGCTTATATCCGTTTGAATAAGATTCATAAACGATTTTAGAATTTTATCAGCGTCAAGATAATTTTTAAAGCCGAACTCCTCAATGCTTTCGTTTTGCGAGTCATATGAAATATAGCCGCATATTTTCCCCTGCTCATCAAAAATACAAATTGGAATACGTCCGCATGATGTCAAAGCCGGAACAAGCTCATCTTTGGCTCGTTCGATATAATCGAATTTGCTTTCGTATATCGCCATAAGCTCATCTGTGTATTGTTCGTATGAATTGCTGCGCATATCCGAAAATGTATATTGCACAAAAGCGGTATCCTTCAGCATATGCCTCGTAAAAGAAATGTTGTATTGAGCTCCGCATTCTTCATAACCAAAGAGACGGTATCTGGCTTTTTTGCCGTGCAGATATGAAATATCGCATTTATCCGATGTGTCATTCGCTATTTTTTCAAACATTGCACTCATCACGCCTTTTCCGCGCGCCGAACGTGATACAGCAATATTACCGTTTGCGCAAATGCGCAGAGTATCATTGCCTATATGATAGTTAAGAATATAGGCGGCGGAAATACCGATAAGCTTCCCGTTTTCAAATGCGCCGACGTGCTGAGAAATGGTTTTTTCGGCATTTGCGGAAAAAATCCTCGGAAAGGTATTTTGAAAATCCTCAAATCTTTCATTTGCGGCTGAAAAAGTGCTGTTAAGTAACGAGAGTGCAAAATCGCGGTCATCATATGTCAGCCAACGTATGTCTATACTCATTTTTAGCATTCCTTTCTAATAATTTGCTGTTATACTTGTTTTAGGGAATAAAATTCATAAAACAACAAAGTTTCGTCGATAATGTTAAATTATACCTTATAAAAAGTTGTAAAGCAAGAAAGAATTTGATTAGTTTAAGACGAAATTTTACATTTTTGTTTTTGGTAAGTTTTGTAAATTAAAAATTTTTCCAATTGTATAATTTTTATTGACAACATAAAAATTGTGTGTTATACTTTGCTAAAACCTATGTTTAAAGAGGTGTAAAAAATGCGGTCGGAGAAAAATGTTGAATCAAAAAGTGAAAATGCAGGTTTTGAGTCTGAATTTACGGTCAGACGATTGCGTGATGTTGAATGTTTTGAACATATCCATTTTAATGCGGAGATTGCGTTTGTGATAGACGGTGCAATGATTGCAAAAACCGAAAAACAAGAGCATCTTTTGACGCGTGGCAACGGAATATTGATAATGCCGTATAAAATGCATAACTATAAGACAAAAGAGAATGTTGATACGATAATCATAGAATTTTCGCCGACTCTGATAGAAGAGTTTATAAATATATATGCCGTTTCTGACAGTGTTTTTGAGTTATCTCCTCAAATTATCGAGTATATATTGTCAATAGTAAAAAGCAAGACCAAGAACACTTTATTACAAAAAGCAATTTTATATCCCATAATTTACAGCGTCTTTGCGTCCAATCGCAATGACTTTGAGCAAAAGTCGAGCGGAAAGATTTTTCAGGATGCGTTAAATTACATTTCCGAGAATTACAGCTCGGAAATAACGTTGAATACTGCCGCAAAGGCAATTGGGTGCAGTTATTCATATCTCAGCCGAGTTTTTGCTCAGTCAACAAATATTTCATTCACCGAGTATTTAAATCGGTACAGAATTTTAAAATCCATTACGCCGCTGAAAGGCAGTGACGTCACCGTTACGGAAATAGCTTTTGAGTGCGGATTCAGCACGCTGAGAAGTTATAACCGCGAATTTAAAAAGTATCTTAAAGTTACGCCAAAGGAATATCGCCGAAACGGCTTTGACTATTTTGTTGTCGAATCGGAACTCTAAAAGGTAAAATTTCGTCTTAAACTAATCAAATTTTTTCTTGTTTTACAGTTGTATATATTGTATAATCAAAATTGTAACAGCGCTAAAAAAGTTGGAAATATGATTAATTACTCTCCTATAAAACAGCGAATTACTTTTTATGAAAATTAAAATGGCAAAAGTTTTTTGATTTTTGTAAAAGTGTGCATTTTGTCGCATGTGCTGTTTTGAGGGAATTATATTTCCGCAAAGGCTGTAACATTGTTTATTAAGCATATCTTTAATTAAAATTTAATATTAATACGGAGGACGATACGATGACAGCAATGACAGATATTTATGTTAATCCTATCGGCGGGTGCGATTGGTACAGAGGCGAGGTTCAAAATGATGATTGCGGACTCGGTGCGTTAAAAACACTTGAACACGCAATACGAAAAATTTCGGTTTTAAGACAAACGGGAGAGAACGGCCCTGTTACCGTTTGGCTTGCACCGGGTAAATATTTTATTGATGATACAATTACTATTCCAAAAAACTGTGATAATATAACGTTTCGTCCGCTCGGCGGTAAGGTTGAAATAGTCGGTGCAAAACGATTGCAAAATGCCTGTATCGATGAGCTTTTCGGAGTTAAATGTATATCGGCGGAAGTTCCTTGCGGAGTCTTGGTCGATGACCTTTTTGTAAACGGTAAAAGAGCCGATATTACGCGTTATCCGGAGAGCGGATATTTATCGGCGGTTGAAACAGGATCAAAAACAGGTGCGTTGTACGACGGAACGGATTGGATGATTGCGGACAGGGACTTGTCAGAGCTTGTCGGACTGTATGATGCAACGGTTGTTTTCAGACACTTTTGGATAGAAGAAAGACTGAAAATCGAATCCTTTGACGCAGTGTCGAGAAAAGCCGTTTTTGACAGACATACCACATTCACGGCGTTGACTTTAAATAAAGATAAAAAGAGTGAAAGTTTGGGTATGAACGGTGAAGATGCCGAATGTGACAGCAACGATGCAAATTCGAGAATGGAATATATAATCGAAGGCTTGCCGCAGATGCTGAAAAAACCAAATCAGTGGGTCTATAAAAAAGATACCAACAAAATATATTACATTCCGAATGATTTTGATGCGGAAAACGAGCTGTATGTTCCGACCGTAACAAAATTGTTTGATATATACGGCGACAACATTTCATTTGAAAACATTGATTTTAAGTATACATCGAGTCATTATGAATGCAGCGTTGAGATGTATCCGAGCGAGGACGAAAACGCAAAGAAACCGGCAAATGACTATCAGGCGTTTTTTGGGGCAGATGCCGTTATAAATTTCATCGGTGCAAGAAATTGTCGTGTTGAGAACTGCGGATTTTCGGATTACGGACTGTACGGAATCGACATAGATAACGAATGTCGAAATATAGATATTACGAGATGCCGTTTTGAAAATTCGGGCGGCGGCGGAATAAAAATCCGTCACAGAGCAAATGAGACAGATTTTGACGTTGCTGATAATATTAACATCAGCGATTGTCTTATAAAAAATATAGGTCTTATACATACATCGGCGTGCGGAATTTTGATAACACTTGCTCAAAATTGCCGTATTTCACATAACGAAATATGCTATACCGGATATTCGGGAATATCTGTCGGCTGGGAATGGGGATACAAGGACGGAAGGACAAAGAACATTATTATAGAGAAAAATCATATTCATCATATATCACAAGGACAGCTGTCCGACCTCGGCGGTATATATCTTCTCGGAATTCAAAAGGGCTCGATAATCAGAGGAAATTTAATTCACGATGTTGTACATAAAACCTATGGGGCAAGCGGCATATATGCGGATGAGGGAACAAGTCTTGTAACATTCGAGAACAATATTTGCTATAACGTCGAGTATGCGGGACTTCAGCTGCATTTCGGATACGGTAATATAATCAGAAACAATATTTTTGAGAGCGGAAGCCTCGGCTCTTTTTGGCTGTGGAAGCACGATGCGGCAACAGCGGCATATTTAAAACATAATATACTGATTGCAAAGGATAAGAATTATATATTCGGCGGACAAACGGTTGACGTTCTTTCATCAAATGTTGAACGAGATTATAATTTATATTTTGATTATACAAAAACCAAACCGGTTATGTATAAGCACTTTAAAACCGAAAAAGATTTTGATGACCTGAAAAAAGAGCAAGGTTCGGATAAAAACAGTATCGTCAAAGATCCTATGTTTGCGGACTATGAAAATAAAAACTTTAGTTTAACAAAAGCCTCACCGGCAAAAGAAATAGGCTTTTTTGATATAGATATGAGCGACGTAGGAATAAGAAGATAAGAGAGGTGCAAGATGAATATAAAAAATTTTATGAAAATCGACAATGAAAAACCTTTGGATAATTTTGTTATAAACGGCGGATTGTGCAGCATATTCAAAACTATCGGGTGCATAGGCGACAGCTTGTCATCGGGGGCACTTGTAACTTTTGAAAACAATAAACCCGGTTATATTCAGGATTTTAATTATTCGTGGGGTCAATTTATGGCGAGGGATACGGGTGCAAAGGTCTATAATTTTTCGGAATGTGGATTGAACGCATATGAATATATCGGTTTTGCGCAAAAGAACGGATATTTTGCAAAAGAACTTGCGTGTCAGGCATATATAATCGCCCTCGGTGTAAATGATATAGGCGGAATCGTAAAAGGAAATGGCGAATTCGGTGATATAACCGATATTAATCTGTCAGACAGTGCAGATAACAAACCTACTTTTTCGGGGCATATCGGCGGAATAATTTCGAGGTATAAAGAAATCGAACACGATGCAAAGTTCTTTCTTGTTACAATGCCAAAGAGTAAGGTTGATGACGAAATAAGCGGCTATTATGATATGCATCAAAAGCTTATGTACCGAATTGCCGAGATTTTTAATAATTGTTATGTTGTTGATTTAAGAAAATATGCGCCATTTTATGACGATGAGTTTAAAAGAAATTTTTATTTGGAGGATCATATGAATGCATCGGGATATAGAGTGACGGCGCTTATGATAGAGTCATATATCGACTATATCATAAGAAATAACCCCGAGGATTTTATAACAGCCGGACTTATCGGTTCGGGGTATCACAACACACATTATAAAAGATAAAATAAATTTTTGACACAAGGATGTGATTTAATGTTAAAAAGACTGTTTTGCACAATGCTCGCACTCGCAATGGTTATCCCCGGAGGTGCGGCGGTAAGCGCGGAAAGCAATGACGGGACGGCGAAAAACGAGCAAGCACAGACGGAAGAATTTAAAGGATTCGACTTGACTTTTGACGATAACGCCGAGAACTATGGTTTTACGGATATTTCTGTTAAAAGCTCGGCAAAGTCGGACAAAGGCAAGAGCGGCAACGGACTTTCGGCGGCAACCGCGCATTATCTGAATATGCTCGGCGGGTATACCGACGGCGGTGTGTACAGATATTCGTTTGACTTTAAAAAATACGAAAACGAAGAATTAGGCGCAATTGTCAGATTTGTCGGTTACGACCACGGCAATTCGGCGAGCGGATTTGATTCAAATAAGGTTTTTGAAAGCATATATTTGGATACCGCTTTTAGGTATTACAACAACTTAAACGGAATCAAACAATCGAACTGGCGCACATGGAAGATGTCAGACAACATTGCCGAGATAGAACAGGGCGTATGGAATCATATTGATATTTATATCGATATGGACGCGAGATATGTCTATTATTATTACAATAATGAATTTCTGGGAAAAGATAAAATCTGCCCGGATTTAAAACAGCTTTGGGGTATGGACTTTTCGGTCGAAAAGGGCAGATGTGTGATAGATAATTATAAGCTTGAACGACTTGATTTCGCTAAGCAAAAGGAGCTTTCGGAAAGCGGAGTTAATATCCCGCAGGAGCTTATAGCTCCGCTTGATGTTTCGTTTGCCGAAACAAATTTCGGATATAACTTTTACGGAACACAAGCCGAATTGTTAATGAACCTGAAAAACGACAGCGGAGCGAACAGAGAGTTTAATATGACATATGAGGTCGTTGATGATAAGGGTTTTGTCCTAGAAACAAAAACCGAAAAATTATCATTTAAAGCCGATGAGAAAAAAGAACATAAGGTTAAAGTTAATCCCAATAAATACGGATTGTTTACTCTGCGTGTTAAAGCAGAGTCGGACAAAGCGGAATATTCCACCAACAAAAAACAGAGATTCGCACTTATAAAAGCACCGCAAGAAGGTCTGATAAATAAAAAGATGGGCGTACATACGCTTTTCGGAAACGATTTGAGCCAACTGCCCTATATGAGCGGCATTATGAATATCTTTGAAAAAACAGGATTTTCAAATGTCAGATCGGAGGTACATCGTAACGGTATTGCCAACTGGCAGGGCTGGACGGGAGGCAAGATAGACTATGGCTATTATCAGCCGGAGTTGGATTATAAAAAGACATCAAAACTCGATAATATGATTTTGCTTTCGGGAAGCTGTGTGTTTAACGACCATGTCCCCGTAACGGACGCAGAACTTAACGATTGGTATAATTATTGTTATCAGGTCGCACTCGACACAAAGGATTTTACATCGAGTTATGAAATATGGAACGAACCGAATGCAAGTGCGTTTAACAAAAATGCAACACCCGAGCAATACGGAAACATCGTTAAGGTTGCAAGAGACGCGATAAAGAAAGCAAATCCGAATGCAAAAATAATCGGTATTTCTCTTTCAGGTACGGGTGTCGGATATACCGAGGCGGTTTTAAAAACCGCGGCGGATTATATGGATGGTGTGGCGATACATCCGTATATGTGGATGCAAGGCCCCGAAAGCGGAAATATGGTCGGAAAGGCTCAAAAAATCCGCGAGGTTATGAATAAATACGGTATGCAGGATAAGCCGCTTTGGTTCACCGAGATAGGTTGGTATTCCGCTGTCGGAACGGATAACCAGACGGCGTATACGGTAGAGATGTTCTTGTTGAACGAAATCTATAAAATGGCGGACTTGATACACGTGTTCAGATATACCGATAATGATAATCTGCCGCGTGAGGGATTCGGCTTGGTGAACTCTCTGATAGATAATGACCCGTTTTTGGCAAGACCTGTGCTTGCGGCACTTTCGGCATACAATGATTTAATGATAGATTGTGAATATACCGAAACGATAGATTATGATGAATCACAAAGGCTTTATAAATTCAAGCTGCGTGACGGAAGGACTGCCCTTGTTATGTGGAACAAGGACGAAAACAGAGAGATTTCGTTAAAAATCGATGCCGAAAACCTTGATGTCTATGATATATACGGAAACGTGTCAAGTATAAGCGGTACAGATAATAAGTATCAGTTTTCTTGTACAAATATGCCGATGTATGTGGTCGGAAATTTTGATAAAATCGAAAAGTGTGATGAGCTTTTTAATATCGACAAGGAGTTATTAAAGATAGTAAATCACGATAAGACCGATATAAAGCTGTCGAATATGACGGGCAAAGAGTTGACGGTTAAAATCGATACAACATCGCAAATGAGCGCCGAAAAAGAAATGAAACTCGGCAACGAACAAAAAGCTGTTATGTTAAAAGCCGACGATATTTCCAAAAACAGACCAAAGGCGGCGGTTGAAACAAAAACAGGAGAGGTTCATACAAGCGCAATCGAGGATATATATGATGATTTCGGGAACGGAGCGGAGATAGCCTTTTATGACGGCGATAACCTCTTGTATAAAAAGCGTCTTGAGGTCGAATGTGTTGACGCAATCGATGTCACGCATTATTCAGAGCATTTTGCGGGCGAGAGGTGGCAATATGTTGCCGAGGTGACAAACAACACTTATGACACACCGCTTGACGGTACGATAAAAATAAATGCGTCAAAATCGTTCTCAAGCCTTATCCCTATGTGGAGATTGGGTACGATAAAACCCGGTGAAACCAAAAAGACAACATTTCCGATTCCGGATTTGCTCGATTACAATGATTTAACCTTTGATGCAGAGCTTGTAATGAGCAACGGCTATTCCGTTGATTTATCGCGCGAGCTTTCGTTCAGGGCAATGCCAAAGGCGAGAACCGCGCCCAAAATTGACGGAGTGATTTCGGACGGCGAATGGAACACGGCATATGCGATAGAGATGAATGATAAGAACGGTAATTATATACCGCTCGGTGATGAAAACTTTGGAGGCAATTCGGACGCGTCGGCAAAGATTTATATGGAATTTGATGATAATAATTTCTATTTTGGCGCAGAGGTAACGGATGATGTCCAAAGTGACGACCCCGACAGAGGTCTGTGGGCAGGCGACTCGTTCCAGATAGCGACCGCCCTGCAAAAAACGACCGCCGCACCGTATACCGAGCTTACCATGGGCTTGCAGAACGGAAAGGCGGAGATTTCAAGAAGCTCGGGACTTGTGGCACAGATGATAGCGGTCGATATTCCGCACGAGCTTGAAATAACAAGAGATGAGAGCCGCAAGGTGACAACGTATGAGCTTTCGATACCTCTGACCGAGATGTACCCGGCAAACTTTAAGATAAAGAATTATCCGAGTCTTTTGCTGTCGGTACTGCTCAATGATAAGGACAAAGAGGACTATCCCGATGGCGGCGAGGGACGTGACGGTATGTTTGAGTACGGAAGCGGTATAGGAAACAGTAAAAATCCGGCGCAATTCCTGGATTTTAACCTGGTAAGATAAATAATTAAAAATTTTTATATAAAACTTAAGGAGGTTTTAAAAGTGAAAACAAGTAAAGGTAATGTAAGATGTAGGTTCGGACGATTATTGTCGGGTATTTTGTCGGCGGCTATGCTGTTCTCTGCGGCGGCTTTTCAAATTCCCGTATCGGCGGATGAAGAGGTCGGCGGTTATGAAGTTTTGTATGATTTTGTAAAAGACGGGTATTTGACGGATTCAAAAGTTTCGGATAACGGCACAGATACGTTTAAAGCGATTTCAACATATTCATATAATTATTCGCTTGCATCAAACATATTTTCAGAACCGATAACGGGAAAAACAGTAAGATTTCATTTTGAAACTATGCACGAATATAGCACCGGTTGTCCTAAATGGTATGCTGCCGTTGTTGATGATAACACCGGGTTTGACGAACCCAAAAACAGATGGCTCGGAATAGCCGAATACGCCGCAAATGCCGGAGGTCCATATAAAATCTGTTATTACGGCGGAGAAGAGAATTGGAATTTGACTGAAACGACTCAGCCTGCATTTGAAAAAGATCGCTGGTATAGCGTAGATACGATTTATGATTTGGCGAATAGTAAAGCCTCTTATTACATTGACGGTGAAAAGATAGGCGAGAGCACAGGACCGACGCAAATAATGCAGGCAGGCTTAAGATTTATGTGCAAAGAAATGGATCAAGGTACGTCGTATTATAAAAATATGAAGCTTGACACGGGAGTGGCGGCTCAAATTACCGACACAAACGATAACGGAGCGGTGCTCGAGTTTACACGACCGATTGAAGATTTTGATGCAAGCTGTGTCACGGTTAAATGCCTTGAAACAGGCGAAACACCGACTGTTACCGTTGAAAAAGTGAATAATATGAAATATAATATTAAGTATTCAATGCGAGCAAATATCGGCGGTGACTATACACTGACTCTTAAGGACGCGTTTGCGGCGACAAACGGTATATCCGAAAAAACAGTAGTATATTCTCAAAAACCGTCAATATCGTATGGCTATTATATAAATGATGATTTTGAAAGCTATATCCCTGAAGGCGCAGCAGACAGCCGCAATGCGGAAGGTTCAACATTTTGGACGAAAAACACAAGTGTTTCGTCCGATACGATAGCACAAGACGGAGGATCGGGTGTAGCGGGCAACTCAACGTATGTCGTGACAGACGGCAAGAATAAAGTATTAAAGCTTGACGGCTCGGTTGTGCCTAATAAATCAAAGGCGAATGAAGTTGGCGCAAAATATGCTCTCAGCGGATATACAGCAAACAGTACAAACAGCGGTGCAAAAGGAAAGATTCAGATAAAATTTGATGTTAAAAACGTTGCACAGCCAAATGCAGGAGTAACGGCAACCACACCGCCTGTATTTACACTTGCGTCAAATCCGGCCGGTGCAAAAATACTCGGTATCACAAATGATACATTATATGTTTACAGTAAGACGAGCAAGGATGTGTTTGATGCGATGCCGAGCGACGACCATATACATGATCTCGGCCCTACATCGACAGGTTTTCACGCTGTTGAAATTTCGATAGATTTTGATAAAAGCACTCAAACAATCAGCGTTGACGGAAAAGATTATTATACATGCAGTATATATTATTACCTCGCCGAGAGAGGTCTTCCATGGCTGAGATTTATACAATTAAAACATTCAAAGTCAACGCAGGAGGGTGCTCCGAACGAATGGAGTACAGAGGATTACGGCAAGGCATATACCCTCATTGATAATCTCAAAGTTATCAATCCCGATTCGGTTTCAATGACGGGTATTAAATCCGTACAATATTCAACTGATAATGTAAACTATTCACCGGCGGTTGACAAGGTGGATTCTGCAACAAAATATGTTAAGATTGACTTTACCGAAGCGATGAGCGCGGATACTCTTGAAAACATAAAGCTTATGCAAGGTTCAACCGCGGTCGGTGCAACAGGCGCGGCAAGCAATGATAACAAGACATACACACTTACACTGACGGATAATCTTGCCGTAAATACGGAATATACCTTAAATATTCCGATAACGGTTAAAAACGCGGATAACAACTCGCTTGCGAGAGAGTACAACGGAAAAATCACAACAACGGCAGGAACGTTTAAAATCGACCTTTTGGATATCCAAAAGAACGGAACAACCGTTGCAAAGAGCGATATTGGCGCAAATGATACGATAGATGCCGTTGTGAATATCACAAACACCGAGGGCAGAGATGGCGAAGCATATCTTTGTATTTGTGTATATAACGATGATGTTATGACACAGGTTAATTTTGATAAAATTAATCTTAAAACAGAGAGCACAAAGTCCGTTCCGATTACGGTTGCAAGTACGGCAAATATCAAAGTCAAAGCCTTTCTTTGGAACGACTTTGCAACAATGAAGCCGTTGATACAAAACAAGACGGTGGAATAAGATAAGGCTTTGGTTGACGATTTAAAAGTAAATTACACCTCTTTGGTAGGGGGCGGTTCGTAACCGCCCCGTGAGATGTTCATCAAATTTTGCGGCTGTTCCGATGAGGTGTAACAGATGTTGTAATATATAGGGGACGCCCTATCGGACGTCCCGAAAAATTGAAAGGAAACTGATATGGATATAAGACAAATTAAAAAACTTTCAAAAATTATCACAGTTCCGATTTCGCTGGCTGTCGCATTGAGCGGAATCTCAGCGTTTGCGGCAACGACTCAAACCGGGGATTTTGAAATAACGTCAAGCGGCAGTATATCGGCAAAAAATGGTGAGGAAATAACAATCGATGTGTATTATCCCGATAAGTCATACACCGATTTGTTAAATGCGGACATTGGTGATTATACAAAGATTTTGCTCAGACGCGATCAGACAACGGTCGGCGAGAGAGGAAAATATGAGTTTAAGTTTAAAGTGGGCGATATACCGACCGGTGAATATACGGTTCGTATATCAAAAACAAATGCCAAAACAGCCGATGATGTGGTTGTTGAAAAGCTTGTCTACAGCAACCCGAATGATTATAAAACCGCTGTAGAGGCATTGAACAAAGCGGCAAGTGTTATCGAGCTTAAAAATATAATCGATACTTATTCGATGGCTCTCGGAATAGACTTGTCAAACGAAACCGATTCTGATGCAGTTTTAACAATAATGTTAAACTCTGTAAAAGCCGAAAAATTAAAATCCGATGATGTAAAATCGGTTCAAAATTGTTTTAATTTATCAAAGCTTGTCGCTGAATTGAATTCAAGCAAGACAGAGAACATAAATAACAAAATTACGGTGCTTGATTTGTCAAAATGCGGATTGGACGGCTATTATACAAAATCGTATGTGAACGAGGATGTGCAAAAGAATCTGACAAGCCGCGTGTCGGGCAAGAACTTTGATTCAATACCAAAGCTTTATAAGTCGCTCTGTGAGCAGTTCGTTTTGGCTGTTGTGGAAAAAAGCGGCTCAAACAGCGCGATAAAAGAGGTAATAGACGGATTTTCAGAGGAAATCGGTGCAAGTGTCAGCGGATTTTCCGAACGCAATTTATCGGAGTTGTCGGGACAAAATTACAACGATTATTCCGCTCTTAAAAGTGCGATAGACAATATCAAATCATCAAACAGCGGCAGTTCTTCGTCATCCTGCGGTAACAGAGGCGGCGGAAGCGGCGGTTCAATCGGCGGAACAAAAACATATCCGACGGTTGTTCCCGATACGGACAACAAGGATATTGAACTTAACTATTATGTGTTCGATGATTTGGACAGTGTTGAATGGGCAAGAGAACCAATTTGCAAGCTTGCCGAAATGGGAGTTTTGAGAGGAAAAGAATACAGATTGTTCTATCCGAATGATAATATCACGCGTGAGGAATTTGTCAAGATGCTGACCGTTGCGTATAAGCTGAACATCGAAAACAAGACCGCTAAATTTACCGATGTGAACGCCGATGATTGGTTTATGCCATATGTTGCGGCGGCACTCGAGAACGGAATAGTAAACGGAGTGTCCGATGATATGTTCGGCACGGGTCAAAATATCACGCGACAGGATTTGGCGGTTATGGCATATAACGCCGCGCTTAAAAACGGTGTTGAGTTCAACACCGAGGGTGTACAAAAATTCTCGGATGATGATAAGATTTCGGATTATGCAAAGACGGCGGTGTATGCGTTGAAATCACAGAATATAGTCAACGGTATTGACGGCAAGAATTTTGCGCCCCAAGATACGGCAACCAGAGCAGAGGCGGCAAAGATTTTGTATGCCTTGATTTCTCTCTCGAACTGACAGGAGGCTGACTTATGAGATATAACAATATAAAACACAGATTTACGGCTATATTATCGGCGTTTGTTATGATACTTTCATTGATGTGCGTTCCGACTTTTGCGGCAAGTGACACAAACGGTCAAACGGTGGAAAAAGGTCTTTTGCGCGCGGTCGGGATATTGCCCGAAAAGGATTTGGCGGCGGAATATATGAGCCGTGCCGATTTTGCGGTTTATACCGCGAGATTGATTGGCATAAATGATTTTGAACAGAACGAAATAAGATATTTTTATGATGTTCCTATGAATCATTATGCACTCAACAGCATAAACAAGCTCGTTGATTTAAAGGTGTTGTCGATGGACAGCGACAAAGAGTTTCGCCCCGATGATGTCATAACGTTTGACGAGGCGTGCAAGATTTTGGTTTCCGCTCTCGGATATGATGATATGGCAAAGGTCTATGGCGGCTATCCCGGCGGATATTTGAGCGTTGCCAACCGTCTTGATATATCAAAGGGAATAAGCGGCGGTGAGCTTACAACATCAAATGCAATATATATGCTGTACAATGCGTTAAAAGCGGATGTTCAAGATATTATATCCGTAAGCGCCGAGGGAACAAAAAAGAAAGCGAACGGCGAAACGGCACTTTCGGTATATCATGGTATTTCGTTTGCCGAGGGGACTCTGACTGCGGCAGACGGACAAACGATGTACAATGACTTAAATCCCGAATCAGGTCAGGCATATATCGATGATACAAGGTATGACTGTAATATCGATTTAACAGACCTTTTCGGTTCGTACGTTCAATATTATTACAAAAAGAATGCGAACAATACAAATGAAATTGTGTATGCGGAAGAGTTGAACGACAAGACGGTCAAGATAGATACCGATGATTTTTCGAGATACGACAACGGTACAATTTATTATAATAAAAATGACCGCGAAACGTCTGTGTCAACATCGGACGGCAGGGTCATTGTCTATAACGGAAGACCGATAAGCGCTGATATTGATAATACCTTTAAGAATATCAATTACGGCACGATTACGGTAAAACAAAGTAAGAACAAAGGAAACGATTTGATTATAATCGAGGATTATACCGATATATATGTATCGGCGGTATCTAAAAATATGGAGTCGATTTCCGACAGCAAGCTTTCTAACTCGGTGATAGAGATTAAGGATTGGGAAACACTTGTGTTTAAAACCGAAGACGGAACAGCGGTTGAATATACCGAGATTCCGAACGATACGATTTTGGCGGTTAAAAAATCCAAGGATAAAAAGCTTATATACGGGCGGATTTCAACAACGATTGCAAATGGCGCGATAGAGCGTATGTTTGAGGATGGCGGAACAACGACAATTGTTATTGACAACACAGAACATAAGCTGACGAAGGCGTGCGCCGCGAAATTTAAGTCAAACTTAAAGCTCGGCTCGGCGTATAAGTATTATTTTAACCCCGTGGGAAAGATTGCGTATATAGATACGGCGGGCGGTACCAATATGGTTCCCGGATATTTAACAAACGCAATCAAAAATGATGATTCGTTTGATAATAATCTTAAAATAAGAATTCTTGCGGAGAACGGCAGCCGTGTTGTATATAAAACCGCGGACAAAGTCAAAATTGACGGTGTTGAATATACTGACCCCGATAAGATGATAGCGGCGTTTCCGTCCGATTCGGGCGATAAAACAAAGGTTGAACCACAGCTTATTATGTATCGTGTGAGCGGTGAAAAAATAAAAGAAATCGACACATACGGCGGTGACGCGGCAAGCGAGGACAAAAAGAGTACGCTTGAAAGATGTGTACCACAGTGGAACGAGGTACTCTATTATTCAGGCAGATTTGGCTGGAAAATACCGGTCAGAGCCGGCGGTAAGCTCTTTACCGTTCCTGAAAGCGATAAGATTAATTCGTCATCGGACAAAAAGTTTACGGTCGAAACAACGTCCGCATCAACCTTCTCGGCAATCACGGGCAAGAACAACAATGTGTTCTATAAGCTCGGCACAAATGCAACGTTTTATGACTATATCGTCAGCGTCGGTGACGCGTCCTATTCGCTCAATGACGAAAGACTTACCATAGTGACGGATATATTTGAAACGCTCGACGACGAAGAACAGATAGTAACAGCAATTTCGGTTCTGCGAGCACAGGATGGTGCACCGCTGACTGCCGAATACAAAATAAATGAGGGATTATCGATTGCCGGTCTTGAAAAGGGTGATGTTATCAGATGCGCATATTCGGGAAATACGATAATGGATTATGAATTGTTATACGATGAGAGTTCAAATGATCTGCCGGATAAGTTCCCCGGTTCAAAGTGGCAGGGTGTAACTGATTATTGGAATCTGTATCAGCCAAAAAATCAGTTAACAACAACTTACGGTGATAACTTTCAGCTATCGTTCGGATATGTAAATTCCAAAAAGGATAATATGCTGCGTTGGGGATATAAGTCACCACAGTCGATTGATGAGGTTTGGAATCAATATATTTCATCATCGACAGGCGGATCGAGAATAATGATATGGGATACCGAACAAGAAAAGGCATATGTCGGCACTCTCGATGATGTTATTGACTATGAAACATACGGCAGAGGATCACGTATCATTCTGCAAACCTGTTGGTCTAACTTTAGGGCGATTGTGGTATATATTTAAGAAGGAAGAGGAGTATTCCGAAATGAAAAAATTTGCATTAACAAAAACAATAATATCTCTCATCATTGTATCGGCGATAACAATGGGGATACTCCCGGCTTTTGCATATACTCATCAAACAGCGGACAGAGAAATATATATAAGCGGCGTATTTTCAAACCCGACAGGCGATGAAGAAGTAACGGTTGATGTTTACTATCCCAACAAAGGCTTTGCGGACTTATTATCCGCAAAGCCGACTGAGTATAGCAAAATTTTGCTCTATCGCGATGAGATGCCGATGAAAAGCGATGGCGGTTATGAATTCAGCTTTAAGGTCGGAGATATTCCGAGCGGCAGCTATACGGCATATATTTCACGAAGCGACGGCGATGAGGTCAGGACAGAAGTCATAAACTATGTCAGTCCGTCCGACAGCCAAAAGACGATAGTAACAACCAAATTCGGCAACATTTGGTACTCGGATGAAGTTCCGGTGTTTTATGTTAAAATACCGTCGGGGTTTGACTATAAAAACATTGAAATGAAATATTTGGTCAAAACCTTTGACGGCGAGGTTGTATATAAACGAACAGAAAAAGCAGCATCGTCTTATTGCACTGTTGAAATGAACGATTTTGATTTATACGGCGTATTTGATTTTGTGGTCGAGATGTATGCGAACAATGTGCAAATCTCAAACAGCTCAAAAAAATTCTCTGTGATAAGAACGACTGATAATACAAATCCCAAAGTCGCAATACACGAGCTTTTGGGCAATGATACAGCGTATTATTCAAAATTTTCCAACATAATGGGTGTGTACGAGAATACGGGATTTTCGGCGACAAGAACGAGTCTTTCGAGAAACGGTGCTTCGTGGAACGGCGATGCTTTGACTTATCAGAGCGCATATAACAAAACTATGCAATATTATTCAAAATCCGACATAAAACCGATGATATTGCTCACAGGCTCAAGCGTATCGTGGAATCATATGCCTGTGACCGAGCCGGAAAAAGAGGATTTCAGAAAATATTGCATACAGGTGGCAAAAGATACAAAAGACTATACGATTGCGTATGAGGTCTGGAACGAACCGAATGCATCCGCTTTTAATAAAGACGGAGCAACCGAGACACAGTACGCCGAACTGATAAAAATTGCGAGCGAGGCGGTGAGGTCGGTAAAGCCCGATGCAAAAATCGTTGCTATGACGACTTCGGGATGTAATGAAAATTGGATAAAAAACACAATTGACGGCGCAGCGGCAAACGGTTTTAACATTGCCGATTATATCGATGCCGTCAGTGTTCATCCGTATTGGTGGGCGGAAGCTCCCGAAAAAGGTCAGCTTGACGCAATTCAAAAAATCCGCACGCTTATGAACAATAACGGCTTGTCGGATAAGGAAATTTGGGTGACGGAGGTTGGCTGGCAAAAGACAATCGGTCTTGACAGACAGGCATATTTTACAACGAATTACCTTTTGTTAAATGATGTAAAGGGTGCGGCTGAAAAGACTTTCTTGTTCAGATATGTCGCAGCAATGCCGTCGGCAGGCAATGAGGAATTCGGATTTTTAAATGATAACGCCGATGATGTCCCGTTTTCGGCAAGACCCGTTATGGCGGCTGTTGCGAATTACAACCGCATTATGAGCGGCGCGAAATATGTGTCAAAAATCACAGCGGGCGGGGTTGACGTTTATAGGTTTAAGCTTTCGGACGGAAGTGACGCGGCGGTTTATTACAGCGAAAATACAAACAATGCAATTGAAATTGATTTGGGTACTGAATCAATTTCATATTGCGATATATACGGCAACGAAACGACACTTGGCTCAAGTGACGGCAAGTATTGTCTGAACAAAACGGACGGTGTGAATTATGTGGTTGGAAATTTCACAAAATTCGAGAGTGTGTCTACAGTAAACAAAATTGATATTTCAAGCGATACACTCGATGAATTTGAATCAAAGACGCTGAATGTTACAACCGATTATGATGTTGAGATTAAGCATTCCGACAATGTAATTGTTTCGATGAATAACAAAACCGGAAATGTATCGTCATACAACTTTTATGTAACGGATTTTGATTCGGAAAAACCGTATATAGAGGTTTTGATTAAAAACGAAAACAATGTGGTAACAGACCGAAAAATCTATCTCAAAGAGGCACAGGAGGACAATGTAATACATCGTATCGACCGATATAACTATCAAGGTTATTATCGATGGAATTTGTACAATGCCGATTATTCTAACGAACGTAAAAACGCCTTTAGACTGACAGCCGTCGGCAGTCCTGCTGTTTTGATTTCCGATGAATTTAATCTGCCCGATAAAAGCGGTAAGTATAAGGTTTCGTTTGATATGTTGGCGGATAAGGCGCGAAAATTTCATTTTGTGTTTGCAACCGACTCCGAAATGGGAACCGACAGCGTTTTTGCGGGGATATATACGGATAAGGACGGTAATATCGGATATTATTCAAAAAGATATTATAAGGCTCCGATAAACAGCGGAATTGTGTTTGAACCGAATAAGTGGTATAAGATTGATGCCGTTGTAGATTTAGCAAAAAAGACTATTGAATATTACATTGATGGGCAAAAAATCGGAACGGTGACAAACTATCCGTTTGATGCGTTTAATCGGCTCAGATTTGCGGATTCCTCAAATGAGAGCGGAACGCTGTGGCTCGATAACGTTGTAGTAAGACAAATGAACACAACTCCGTTTGAGATTACGGTAAATAACGATAAAATTGAGATTGCGGCAAATGAAAAATCAGCGTCTGTTTTAGGCGATAAGAACAGCGCGGTAATGCTGTATGCGTTATATGATGCGGATAACAGGCTGATAAAAGCGAGGGCTGAGAATATAACAAAGAACAGATTGCAAAACAATTCCGATTCATTTGAAATTTTGGCAGATATTCCGAACGGAGCCAAAAGGGTAAAGGTGTTTGTATTTGAAAACACAGTGAACTTAAAACCAATATCAAAAGTAATGATGAAAAAAATAAAATATTAAAATAAAGGATGGTATGGAAGATGAAAAAAATTAATTTTAAAAAAGCGGCGGCGTTATTGACAGCCGGCGTTATGACGATGTCGGTATTTGCATCATGCGGAAAGTCGGCGAATGATACCGATGAAAACGGAAAGACTATTGTATCTGTTGCCAATTGGCCGCAAAAGGAAGGAACAGAGCTTGATAATTATAATAAAGCAAAGGCTGAGTTTGAACAACAAAATCCGGATGTAACAATCAAACCCGATGCGTGGACATTTGATTTAAAATCATTTTATGCAAAGGCTGCCGGCGGACAGCTGCCGACAGTATATTATACGCATATGACCGAGGCAAAACAAATTATAGAGTCAGGATATTCGGCAGATTTGGCGAATGTCCTTAAAAAGAGAGGATATGAAGGAAAATTCAATCAACAGATTCTTGATTTGGTGTCAAAGGACGGAAAGATATATGCATTTCCATTCTCGGCATATGTTTTGGGACTTGGATACAATGTTGATTTGTTTGAAAAAGCAGGACTTATGAATGATGATGGAACACCGAAACAGCCGAAGAACTGGGATGAGGTTGCTGAATTTGCGGTTAAGATAAAAGAAAAGACAGGAAAGCCGGGCATAGTTTTTCCGTCATCTAACAATAACGGCGGTTGGATATTTATGCCGCTTGCATGGAGCTATGGTGTAAGCTTTATGGAAAAGGACAGCAACAACAAATGGAAAGCTACGTTTGACACAAAAGAGGCAGAGGCGGCTTTGCAATATATAAAGGATTTAAAGTGGAAATATGACGTCTTGCCGAGTAACTCTCTGATTGACGGTTCGGAATACTACAAACTTTTCGGAACAGGGAATGCGGGAATGTTTATTGCAACGGATTATTCGGCAGAGGTTGTTCGGTTTGGGATGGACATCAACAACATAGGACTTATGGCAATGCCCGCAGGCCCCAAAAGACACGTGACGTTGTTGGGCGGAAGTATATTTGCCATGGCTCCGAATTCGACCGAAAATCAAATTGACGGAGCGATGCGCTGGCTTGAGAGAAGCTATAACTATAATGCAACCGACACATTTAAAGACAGTACGGAAAAGTCGTTAAATACTAAGCTTGAAAATGGTCAGCTGGTTGGTATAAAAAGCTTGAGTACATGGGATAATCAGACCGAATCGGTTAAGTTCACAAATGAGCTTATCGACAAAAAGGCAAATTCAAATATAAATCATATAAAGCTGTACAATGATTTTATTGCAGACCTCGGCGATTGTGAATTACAGGCCGAAGAACCCGTTTGCGCACAGGAACTTTACAGTGTGCTTGATAATTGTATTCAAGCTGTGCTGACCGACAAAGATGCTGATTGCGCTGCACTTTTAAAGAAAGCAAAGTCGGATTTCCAACAGAATTATCTTGATAATTTGGATTATTAATAAAAAGCATAATTATATGAATTGTTTTAATCAGGAAAAGAAAATACCGTAACCCATATACGAAAAAGCTCGGTTTTCGGGCTTTTTCGTATATATGACAAATATTAAAATCAATAGTTTGATTGAGTTTGTTTTGTAAATATATTTTCTGGTGAATTTTATAATTTTTGTTCTATTTTACATTGAATTAAGCAAAAAATTATTATATAATAGAATCATAGTTTACGAATGTGAAGGGAATGTTTTACGCAAAGATACAAATTCGCAGAAAGGATTTTTAAAATGAAAATATATGAGGATTTAACAAAATTACAAGTGAATTGCGAAGAACCGAGAACGCATTATATTCCATATGATACTTTGGAAAAAGCTTTGTGCGGTGACCGCGAAAAATCAGCGTATTATAAATGTCTGAACGGTAAATGGGATTTTGAATTTTATAATTCGGATTATGAGGAAAACATTAAAGAACCGAAAAAAAGTAAAATAGATGTTCCCGGCTGTTGGCAGATGCAAGGCTATGACAAACCGTGGTATACGGACGAAAACTATCCGTTTCCCGTTGACCCACCGTATGTGCCGACCGAAAATCCTATGGGCATATACAAAAGAAATTTTGAGATTTCGGATATGTGGAATAACCGCCGAATATATATAGTGTTTGAGGGTGTTTCGTCATGCTTTGAATTATATATAAATGACGAATTTGTCGGATACAGTTCGGGTTCGCATATGCCGTCGGAGTTTGAAATAACCAAGTATTTAAAGGCGGTAAACACTGTTAAAGTTAAGGTTAGAAAGTGGTGCGCAGGCAGCTATCTCGAAGATCAGGATTACCTGAGATTATCGGGAATATTCAGAGATGTTTATTTGTTATCTCGTGACAGCGAGCGTGTATGGGATGTTGAAATATCAGCCGATGATACAGCAATTAAATATGACGGTATCGGTGAGATGTCAGTATTTGATGCGGAAGGTAGGATTGCCGACCTTTCAAAACCGATACTTTGGAATGCCGAAAAGCCGTATTTATACACCTGTGTTATTCATCATAACAGTGAATACATACCGCAAAAAATCGGAATGAGAAAGATAGAGGTATCGGACAGGGGTGAACTTTTGATTAACGGTGTTTCGGTGAAATTAAAAGGCGTCAATCATCACGATACGCATCCCGAATACGGATATTATATGCCGAGAGAGGATATAAAAAAGGATGTACTTTTAATGAAAGAGTTGAATATGAATTGCGTCAGAACATCCCATTATCCCTCGACGCCGTATTTTATGGAGCTGTGCGATGAATACGGTTTGTATGTTATAGACGAAGCAGATCAGGAAACGCACGGATTTAAAACGAGAAAGCCGAGTGAATATTGGAAAAACGGCGGTTGGGACGTTGAACATCCTGATTGGATTTGCAACAAACCCGAGTGGAAGGATGCCTTTTTAAACCGAATGATAAGGCTTGTTGAACGTGATAAAAATCATTCCTCGGTTATTGTGTGGTCGCTCGGAAACGAGAGCGGCTACGGCGAAAATATAGCCGAGATGAGCCGTTGGACAAAGCGCAGAGATTCATCAAGGCTCATTCATTATGAAAGAGCGAATGTAGTGGATAATCCCGAAACGGTGGATATTATAAGCTATATGTACACGGGTCTTGAAGATTTGGTGAAACTTGCGGAAAAGGATGATAAAAGACCGCTTTTTATACAAGAACATTCGCACGCAATGGGCAACGGTCCCGGAGATTTAAAGGAATATTGGGAAGTATTTGAAAAATATCCGCGTGCAATTGGCGGATGTATATGGGAATGGGCGGATCACGGCGTAGAGGACTCTGACGGAACAATACTTTACGGTGGTGATTTTGATGAGCCGATTCATAACGGAAACAGATGCTGTGACGGACTTGTGTTTGCGGACAGGAGTTTAAAATCAGGCTCGCTTGAAGCAAAAGCTGTTTATCAGCCGATGTCTGTTTCTCTTGACGGTAATTGTGTAATAATAAAGAACAAATATGACTTTACCAACCTAAACGAATTTAGTGTGAACTGGAGCATTGAAAATGACGGAAAGCTTTATGACTGCGGAAGCGTCAAAGTCAATATCGAACCGCATATGTCAATCGGTGTTAAGCTGTTCTCCAAACTGCCGGAATTATGCAGATACGGCTGTTATCTGAATGTCAATCTATCTGACGAGGACGGAAATATAAAAGCGGAAACACAGCTTAAATTGGATATACCCAAAGAAAAACACGAAAATTGCACATCATACAAAAGCGTCAAACTACATATTAAAGACAATGCTATAGTGGTAGAGGGCAAGGACTTTTTGTATGAAATTAACACAACCTATGGTACGCTTACGAATATTAACGGTTTAAATTTTGCCGATACAAGATTGTCGGTATGGCGTGCGCCGACCGATAATGACATAAGAAGTTTTGCGGACAGAACGGGATTTCTCGCTGATGGACTGGGTATACTGAACGGAGATACCGCAAAGGCAGAAAATTTAAACAGGCTCTATAACAAAATCTATAATTACGAAATTAAAGACAATCGAGCAGTGTTCTGCGGAAGTCTTGCGGGTGTGTCGAGAATGCCGTTCTTTAAGTATGAACTGGCGTATGAATTTTTCGATGACGCATCCATTTCGGTGAAATTAAAAGGCAAAGTACGTAACGATTGTATTCAGCTGCCGAGGCTCGGCTTTGAATTTTTATTGCCTAAGACGAGCAATGAGTTTAAGTATTTCGGAATGGGACCGAACGAATGTTATTGCGATATGCACAGCTTTGCAAAGGTTGGTATGTATAAGAGCTCTGCCGAAAATGAGTATGTGCCGTACGTTATGCCCCAGGAACACGGCAATCACTATATGACCGAATTTGTCGAGTTTAAAAACGGTCTTAAGATTTCATCGGAAAAACCGTTTGAAATCAATGTTTCGGAATACACGCCCGAGATGCTTACGACGGCAAAACATACGAATGAACTCAAAAAAGCCGATTATATAACATTGAGAATCGATTATAAGAATTCGGGGGTAAATTCGTTTGCTGTTTGGAAATCGCTTTTTGACAAATACGCATTTAGTGAAAAGGAAATTGAATTCGCATTCAGAATCGATACAAAACAGCAGTAATAAATCACGAAATAATAAAGGAGTCGAATTAAAATGAACGATAAAATTAAAAATGAAATTGTAGAATCAAAATGTATCACCGATGAGAACGGTAATTATTTTTTCGGATACTATGATGTACAGCCATGGAACAAAGACGGCAATTTGCACTTGTGCCACAAGGTTGATTTTTGGCAAAGGATGCCCAAACAAGGAGAAATAGCGGAAATAGGTATAATCGATGTAAATAACAATAATAAATATACAAAGTTGGCGGAAACGACTGCGTGGAATTTTCAGCAAGGTTCGTTATTACGGTGGAATCCCGCAGCGCCGAACGATGAAATAATATATAATTCAAATGAAAACGGTCAATACAAAGGAGTAATATTGAATATTAAAACAGGTGAAAAGCGATACACTGATTATCCGCTTGCAAATGTTGATTCGAGCGGTAATTACGGACTTAGCATTAACTTTTCGCGGTTATATGATTTCAGACCGGGTTACGGATATGGTGAAATTGAGGATCCGTATTATAATGTAAATCATCCCAAGGATGACGGGATTTTTCTTGTTGACCTTAAAACGGGTAAGTCAAAACTCGTGTTGAGTACAGATGAGTTATGGAATTTAACAAAGGGTACGTTGGATTCAGATAAGAAAGTGCTTGTTAATCATATTAATTTTAATGAGGACGGAAGTAGATTTGTTTGTCTGTTCAGGACTTTCCCGGAAAATGGCGGACATTGGAAAACAGCTGTAATTACCGCAAACCGAGATGGCTCGGATCCGTATGTGCTTCGCGAGTTTGATATTGCATCACATTATTTTTGGAAGGATAATGAAAATTTAATTATTTATGCCAATCACTATGACGGAGTACAATTATATATGTGGAAGGATAAGACACATCAGGCGAAATTAATAGGAAAAGAATTTTTCAAAGGTGAAAATGGGCATTGCAGCTTTTCGCCTGATAAAAAATATGTTTTGTATGATTGCTATTGGAATGCAGATGGTTATCGTCCTTTGAATTTATATGATGTCGAAAAAGATAAGGGGATAACACTTGGGTTATACTATTCGCATCCTGAGTTGGAACCGGAAGATATACGCTGTGACCTTCATTCAAGATGGAATAGAAATGGAAATGTGATAACATTTGACTCAGTACATGAAGGACGGCGTGGAATATATTATATGGATTTAAAGGAAATATTAAAATAATCTTGAATGTTAACCAACGAATGGAGGAAATAACGTGAAATATATTTCGCCTAAAAGAATAATAACAAGTCACAATATAAAAAACAGCGATATATTGCTGTCGGATAAACCTCTGCAACATGGGTATCGTTATGATGATTGTGCCGTAATAAAAAACGGTGGATATATAATTTTGGATTTTGGTAAAGAATGGTACGGCGGAATTGCAATCACCAACCAACAGGTTTCAATCCATCCGAAATCCGCACAACTGCATATTACTTTCGGTGAAAGTGTTTCCGAAGCAATGAGTAAAACAGGTGATAAAAATTCGGGTAACCACCACAGTATGCGAGACGTTACGCTTGAAATGTGCACACAGTCTACCTTGAGGTTTGGCGCAACGGGATTCAGATTCGTACGAATAGAGTCTTTGGACAGTGAAATTTATATTAAATCCGTAAAAGCGTACGCCGATTTAAGAGAGATACCTCAACTCGGTTCGTTCGAGTGCAATGATAAATTGTTAAATGAGATATGGAGGACGGGCGTAAGGACAGTCAGGCTTAATATGCATGAGTACATATGGGATGGAATAAAGCGCGATCAAGGGATTTTTATAGGCGATTTGCATCCTGAGGTTTCAACAATAACAGCTGTTTTCGGCAACGACCCGTCAATTCAAAACAGTCTTGATTTTGTGAAGAATGACACGCCCGAAGGGGCGTGGATAAATGGGATTGCAACATATAGTATGTGGTGGATAATCATTCATTATGATATATTTATGTTATATGGTGATATTACATATTTAAAAGAACAGCATCAATATCTGAAAGCTGTATGCGATTCGGCAATCGAGCTGGTCAATAGCGGGTATTGCACAAAAGGTACAAATGTCAGAACGTTTGTTGACTGGAGCAGCAAAGATACGACAAGCGAGATAGAAGGCGTTAAATCGCTTTTTGCAATGGGGCTTTCAAAAGCTGCACGATTGTTTTTTGCGTTGAATGACGGTGAATACACCGAAAAGTGTCGGAAATGTGCGGACATAATATGTGCCGAAAAGTGTATGGTTAATGTAAATAAGAGGATTGCCGCACTGAATATGCTCTGTGGAAGAAACACAAATTATGAAACGGATTTGCTTTCGGGAAGCTCCGCATCCGAAATGTCGTGTTTTATGGGATATTATGTATTGCTGGCAAAGGCAAAATCCGGCGATTTTAGCGGTGCAATCGATATAATCAAAAGTTACTGGGGCGGTATGCTAAGCATGGGTGCAACAACATTTTGGGAAGATTTTGATATTGAATGGATGAAAGACTCGGCGAGAATAGATGAAATCGTCCCAAGCGGGAAAAGAGATATACACGGTGATTTCGGTCGCTATTGTTATGAAGGCTTTAGGCATAGTCTGTGCCACGGTTGGGCAAGCGGACCCACTGCGTTTTTATCAAAAGAATTGGCAGGTATCGAAATTTTAAGTCCCGGATTCAAAAAGGTGCGGATCAATCCGAAACTTGCGGGACTTAAGTGGTTTGAAGTGAATTATCCGACCCCGTACGGAAAAATAAATGTTCGGGCGGAAAGATGCGGAGAGCAGACAAAAATAAATATATCGGCTCCGTCGGAGATTGAAATTATTCGATAATTTTTTGATATGATAGTCGAGGATATACTGATCGCCCGCATTGATGGGCTGACCGGCTTTACAAACGCAATAGAAGCAGTATATCCTAAAACAAAGATACAACAGTGCATAATCCATCAAATCCGCAATACAACAAAGTTTGTATCATACAAAGATATTAAGCCTTTATCGGCTGATTTGAAGAGGGTTTATGCGGCGGTTGATGAACAAACCGCACTTTCGGAAC
>URAN01000032.1 GCA_900545865.1 uncultured Eubacteriales bacterium | reverse complement strand
AAGTAAAACCTCCAAAATGATATTTTTATTATACATCATTTCGAAGGTTTAGTAAGGAGTTTACACAAAATTCGGGATTGACTATTTAAGTCCCGTAACAGGGCAAAAGATATGCAGGCAGGATAACTTGCCCCTGCCTGCGTATTTTCGCGTCTTATTTAAAAATCCGGCACGGTGTGTGCTATTCTTCCAGCACAGAAATAAACTTGTTGGAAGAAATCTCCCCTTTTTTATACTTCGAGCGTGCATCTTGATAAACGGCGATTTTTTCCTTAATCGCCGTTAAGGCCTTTTTGTCAGTTGTTTTTTTGCGTTTATAATAGAGCGCCTGATACTTTTTTTCATACAAAGAAAGCGCACTGTCCGATTTGACTTTTTCTTTGAACTGTTTTTTTGCCCCAATTTGTCTGCAGGTTTTTCCGTCCTTATAAATATTGTCGCAATACTGAATACCGTGATTATCAGCAATAAAAAATCTTTTGCATACCGGGCACTTTAAAATCGGAATGTTATGAAGAATTGCGTGCATCATTTCAACCAAAAGCAGTCCCGAAAGCTTTGTAAGCCAATAAGTTTCAACTATATCAATATTATCGTCAGTATTGACAATAGCTTTTTTCTCGGACAAAATGCAGCCGCCGCCCAAACTAAATTCTTCCTCACATTTATAATAGGCAGATAGCTTGTCTTCGCCTTTCTTACTCGAAAAACAAAGCTCCAAAAGCGAATTGGCTATATCTCTTAATGCGTCTAACTCGTGAACAGGAAACAAAATTGAAAGCGCTCCGTAATTGCCTGTCGCCACCCCAAAAGTTATCCTTCCCAATCCAAAAATCCGATTGCATTCTTCGGTTGAAATATTTATATGATTTTCTAAAAATGACGCTTGAAACTTCATAAATTGACCTCCGGAATACTACAAAAATATTTCAAGCGATATTTATTTTAAATAATCACTTGACAAAATCTCTTGTACGCGCTATTATATTTACAGAATACTTATTCTTGATAATCGCTTGAAACTATTGTACCACTATTTTTTATTTTTTGCAATAGTTTTAATAATTTTAATGGTGGAGGTGAAATAAATATGAGCAAGGTTTTAAAAACCGTAAACGGTGATATGCTGATGAATACCTTTTTACCGCCGATAGAATTTGCGGTGGAAAATTTAATTCCGCAGGGATTGCATATTTTATCGGGAAGTCCGAAAATCGGTAAATCGTGGCTGGCGCTTATGCTGTGTTTAAAGGTTGCAAAAGGAGAAAAGCTATGGAATTTTGAAACCAAGCAAGGCACTGCACTGTATCTTTGCCTTGAAGACAGTCTTGCAAGAATCCAAAGCAGATTGTTTGACATAACAGACGATGCTCCGCCTAATATCCACTTTGCAACCTTTGCAGAAAGCATCGGCAGCGGCATTGAGGAACAGATTGAAAATTTCTGTTTGATTAATCAAAATACCAAACTGGTCGTTATCGACACCTTTCAAAAAATACGTACTATCTCAAATGATAATGCCTACGCAAGCGATTACAGAGATATAAGTATTCTTAAAAATATTGCGGACAAGCTGAAAATTGCAATCGTTCTCATACATCATTTGAGAAAGCAAAAAGATGACGATCCGATGAATATGGTGTCGGGCACAACGGGAATTACCGGCGGTGCAGATTCAAGTTTTGTTCTTTGTAAATCAAAGCGTGCCGGCTCACGGGCAACACTTTATTGCACGGGACGGGATATTGAATATCGGGAACTAGAACTTAATTTTAATACCTGCAGCAAAAGCTGGGAATTGGTTTCCGACAGTGCAGAAAACCCCGAAATACTTCTCGAAGATATTACCGCAACTGTTGTTCGGTTTATGCAGAACGAAAAATCTTTTTCGGGAACACCTGCAAAGCTGGCGGAAAGACTGTCAAAATATACTGACGAAGAAATCTCCCCTATCGTTTTGTCAAAAAAGCTCAATCAGAATATCCCGGAACTTAAAGAGTTTGGAATTGCCTATCAGTCCAAACGGAGCAACGGCAAAAGGCTTATTTTTCTGTCAGCAGTCCCGCAAAATCCAAATGATGTTCGACGAAGTGCCGATAGTGACGGTAATTCTTATATCCCAATAACCGTCCCTGCCGACCCTGTCGGCAAAAACAGATAACCTCTTTAAGAGGTTGCAAGCATCGCGCGTGGCTTTACCGCACGCACATTCTCGCCGAAAACGGCGCAGACTTTCGGGCGGCAGCCCGTACCCACTTTTCAGAGCAAAGGAGGAATAAAATGAGACACAGAAACAAGGTTATATCTATAAGAGCATCAGATGTCGAGTACAATGTAATTAAAAATTTAGCCGGCGATGCAAAAGAAACTGTGACGGATTACATCATCAAATGTGCGATGCAAAAGAAAATCAATGTGATAGATGTTAAACCCCTGATAACCGAAGTAAAAAGAATCGGCGGCAACATAAACAGGCTTACATTGCTTGCGAATATGGGTAAAATAAACTCTGTATATTTGCAAGATGTCAGTGCGGAACTTCAAAACATATATGCCGAGCTTCAAAAAATTTGCAAGAGGTGTTCGTAAATGGCAATCGTGGTTGCACTGAACAATAAACGCCAAAGCCGAGCCGGACTGTCGGGTGTTATAAATTATGTTTCAAACGACAGAAAAACACTTTTGCAAAGCGGTGAAAAATTGGTTTCGGGAATAAACTGCTCTCCCCACTTCGCCTACGATGAATTTATGCTGACAAAACACTTGCACTCAAAGATGAACGGCAGATACTTTTATCACTACTGCCAGTCGTTCAGTCCGGAAGAAAAAGTCACACCGAAAACCGTACACGAAATCGGCGTCAGACTCGCAAAAGAATGTTTTGACGGGTGCGAAGTAATTGTCGGAACGCACATTGAAAAAAATCATTTGCACAATCACATCATCGTAAACAGTGTCAGCTTTGAAAGCGGAAAGAAACTTCATCAGGATAAAAAATCGCTTGAAAATATCCGAACCGTCTCCGATAAAATATGCTCTGAATACGGACTTTCGGTTATAAATCGAAAGGAGCAAAAATCGTCCGAAACAATGACACACGGCGAATATACGGCGGCAACTCTCGGCAACAGTTGGAAGTTCAGGCTTATAAACACCATTGAAGCTGCAATGAATATCTGCAAAAACAAGGCGGAATTTATATCCTATATGGAAAGCGAGGGATATAATGTAAACTGGACAAATGAGCGAAAATCTATTTGCTACACCACACCCGGCGGCAAGAAATGCAGAGATTACAGACTGCACGAAGATAAGTTTTTGAAGGAGAATATGGAAAATGAATTCAACTTTAGAGGAATTAAAAAGTATGAACCGACAGACGCAGGACTTAACACCGATTTTAAATCGCCTGGATATTTTGGAGGAGAAAATCGACGCTCTGTCACATCAGAACAGGGACAGACTGACAGCGGAATTGAATTTGCTTTCAACACAGGTTGGGAAAATTCAAGAAGAACTTTTTACAAAAACCGAGAAAAGGTTAAAGAAAATCCGCATAGCGGTGTATCGCATAACAGTGGCGTTAGTGATTTCAATAATCTCAATTACGGCATTGGTAAAAGGGTGTTTAGCCTTGTTAAATCTGTTTCGGGGATAAGCAAAAAGAAAGGCTATGACGAGGACGATACGGCAGCAATATCTCTTATAACAGGTCTGTCCGCCGCATCGGTTTGCATCTTGATTGAATTGATTAAAAACGCACGTGATAAAGATTTGACGGAGGACTACATAGAGGAAATGGTTGAAAAACTCGGCGAAAATGAAGGAAACGAACTTGGCGGTATGAATATGCAGTAAAATTATATTATTAAAATTGAATATTTGGATTTTGACAGACATAGTATGTAATATAAATCTGATTTGGAAATGGAGGACTTTATATGAAAGGACAAGTTTTACATATAACCTTCCATAATCCAAATACAAGGTCGGACTCCGAAAAAATAGCCGGTGAATTTATTTCACGGGCGGCAACGGGAGTATTGACCAAGATGATTTTAGATGATCAAGAAAAACGAACCTTAAAAAATAGCTCTGAATCAGAAAGTGATTTGGATTAGGAAATAAAAAGGAAACATACTCCGCCTGAACGATATTTTTGGGGCGGAGTATTATTTTAAGAGGGAATCAAAATTTCTTCGTAGACTTTTGAAAAATTGTGTGGTATGTTGTGTGTTGTGCACAGCGTACAAAACAAGAAAGAGAGGTAATTATTTATGAGAATTGCACCTTATTGCAGAGTATCAACTGACAAAGCAGATCAGCTAAATAGCTTGGAAATGCAGAAAAAATTCTATGGTGAGTTTGCAGAAAGAAACAATCACGAAATTACTCATATGTATGCAGACGAAGGCATTTCAGGAACACAGATGCGAAAGCGTCCTGAATTTATGAGACTGATGCGGGATGCAAGGCTTGGCAAATTTGATATGGTGGTAACAAAAGACATATCGAGAATGGCAAGAAACGTGGTCGACTTCCTGCAATCAATAAGGGAACTGAAAGCTATAGGAATACCTGTTGTGTTCGTAAACACTAATTTGTCAACTGAGGACGGAGAATTGGTGCTCACTATGCTTGCGATGGTAGCACAACAGGAAAGCGAAAACACATCCAAGAGAATCAAATTTAGTAAAAGCTTAAACGCTGAAAAAGGCAAGGTGCCGAATCTTGTGTATGGATATGATAAAATTATCGGCGATTACTTTAACCTAAACATTAACCCCTTTGAAGCAAATGTAGTTCGCCGAATATATCAAATGTACATAAACGAAGAATATGGCGCAAGCAAAATCGCGAAAATTCTTAACGAAGAAAATATTAAAACAAAGCGAGGATGCAAATGGACGCAAAACGGAATTTGCAGAATTCTTACCAACAGGATGTACTGCGGAATTATTATCAATGGCAAAGAAGAAGTAAAGGATTTCCTGACAGGCGACAGAATTGATAAGCCTGAAGAAGAATGGAAAGTCACAGAGAGACCTGATCTTGCGATTGTAGATATAGATACCTTTGAGATTGCTCAAAAAAAGATGGAGATAAACAAACAAAAATTCTCTCAGGGGCAGCGAAAAGACTGCAAGCATGTATTCAGCACCTTGCTTAAATGCAGTGATTGCGGACACTTCTTCAGGCAAGCCAAACGAAAAGTTAAAATCGGTTATAAATATACTTGGGTGTGTTGCGGACGGAATATCAACGGAGCAGATTCCTGTAATAACAAAACGGTCATAGACGAAGGTGAACTGCTTGCTTCCATCAAGCAATACCTTACAGAACTGATTGAAGATAAGCAAAAAGTTATTAAGAAAATCATAAGCGACTTTAACAAGAATTACGCACCGATGCACCAAAATCTTAAAACTGAAAAAGAAATAACAAAAGAGATAGAAAAACTGAAAAAGAGCCGTCAAAAATATGTCGATATGTATGATAATGACATTATTTCAATGGAAGACTTAAAGGAGAAGACCGGCTCAACCAATAACCAAATCAAAAAGCTCGAAGAAAAGCTTAAGATGATAAAGTTCGGCATCACACAGGCGGACAAGCTTGAATACGGGCTGACAGATACATTCAAGAGCATAGGCGATATCCTGAGTACTGCCGAAATTACCAATGAAATGCTGAAACGGGTCATAGACCGCATTGAAGTGGCTGAAGACGGGCATATTGACATATACTTAAGGCTCCTTGCAGACATAGGATTAGACGAAAAGTATCAATGTTCATCTATCAGTACATAAAGATATAACCGAACGGTTGCTCGAAATCAACAAGAGCTTGGCAAACGATGTTAAAGCCATACTGCTTGAAAACAAACAAGAACGTCACATAAGAGGCGGATATGCAACAAGAGAAAAATATCGCCGTCACAAAACGGCGGTTTGATTCGGCGCGTTGACATATTCGGCAAAGTTAAACATATCAAAATCGGGCTGTATCTTCGACCCGGTAAAATTTTCATTTGGCGGCCTGTACGGCCGCTTTTTTTACCCAAAATCAATTTATTATTTAAATTTTTTTAATTGACTCAACGGCGGTTTTATGCTAAAATTATCCCATTATATATAAAGTGAGGAAAATATTGTATGTTTTTTTGGGCGTTACTCTTTTTAACGGTAATTTTATCGTCAATTGCCGGGATTATTTATCTTGTCGTCAAAGTAAATAAATTTATTTTTATAAAAAAACTCGCACGCAACAGACGCGGCATTTCTTATGCAATAAGTGCGGCGATTATTTTTGCAGCAATGTCTGTGCTTTGCCTGTTTTTGGGTATGGTCAATACAGTTATTGTTATGCTGCATCTGGTTGTATTTTGGCTGTTGGTGCAATTTGTTTGTTACCTCATTAAAAAATTCGGTTCAAAAACAATCGGTGCGGATTGGCAGGTCATAACCGCGATTGTGATAACGGCGGCATATCTCTTGTTCGGCGCGGCACAGGCGTATAACGTCAGGCAAACCGACTATACTTTTAAAACCGATAAGAATATCGGAAATCTGAGGGTTGCTCTGTTGGCGGATTCTCACCTCGGTACGACTTTTGACGCCGACGGATTTGAAAAATATTTAAAATGCATTCAAGAACAAAATCCCGATACTATCGTTGTGGTCGGCGATTTCGTAGATGAAGGCACAACCGCATCGGATATGCAAAAAGCGTGTCGGGCTTTGGGAAAATTAAATATAAAATACGGCGTATATTTTGTGTACGGAAATCACGACAAAGGAATTTACTCAAACGGAAAACGGGATTTTAACGGTGATGACCTTGCAAACGAACTTATAAAAAACGGCGTTTCGGTTCTTGAAGACAAGTCTGTTTTGATTGACAACAGGTTTTATCTGATAGGCAGACAGGACGCGTCCGAAGAAACGGATTTCGGCGGGAAAAGAGCCGATATGGCAACCCTGACTCAAAATTTGGATAAGGATAAATATTGGATTGTTCTCGACCACCAGCCGAGAGATTATTCCGCCCAAGCAGCCTGCGGAGCAGACTTGGTTTTATCGGGTCACACACACGGCGGACAGCTTATCCCCCTCAAACAAATTGCCGAGCTGACCGGGGTCGGCGGAAACGATAAAATCTATGGCACGGAACACAACATAAATTCGGATTTTATTGTAACCTCGGGAATTTCGGATTGGGAAATTTCATTTAAAACCGGCTGTTTTTCGGAATATGTGATAATAGACATAAACCAAAACAGCCGGTAAAAGCCGCTCTATAAATCGCGGCCGCCTTTTCCATAGAAAAACAGCGCAACCGTTCCGGGGCCGACGTGCGAGCCGGTAACGGGTTCATAGCATACGGTCAGGCATTCGCCGCCGAATCTGTATTCTTTAAGCTTTTTAATCAAATATTCTGCGCCGCTTTCGTTATCGGCGTGCGCGATACCTATATTCAGTGTTTTATCTACGGCACATTTGTTATATCTGTCGGCAAGAGCGTCAAGAGCGCGCTTGCTGCCGCGGATTTTGCCGCTCATAACAATCTTACCCTCGTGATTGCCGATTAAGATAGGCTGTATGCCCAAAAGTCCGCCGATAAGCGATGCCGCCCCCGAAATCCTTCCCGTTCTTTTCAGATGTTTTAAATCCTCAACGGTAAAGCATTGACACATTGTCGGTATCAAATTTTGAATTTCTTTTTCAATATCGCCGACAGACATTCCGCTCTCTATCATTTCCGCGGCTTTTAGAACAATCATTCCCTCACCGAGAGACGCACCGAGCGAATCCGTCACGATTATCTCGGGGACTCTTTTCGTATCACCGTATTTTTTGACGAATTCCTCCATGACCTCCGCCGCGGCAATACGCGCCGCATTAACAGTTCCGCTTATTCCGCCGGATATGCCTATGTATATCACATCGTTGCCGCTTTCAAGCTCTCGGCGGAACTGTGACGAAAACGCCTCTGTGTTCACCATAGACGTTTGAGCAATCTTGCCCGAACGCAACGCGTTATAGTACGCCTTGCCGTCAAAATCTTTTTCGTCCTGTTCAACTCCATCGAGAATATATGACAGAGAGATAACTTTTATATTTTTTTCAAGTGTAAGTTTCGATGGAAGATTTGCCGCCGAATCGGTATATAATTGTATCATTTTCAATACCCCTTTACAAGATTTCGCTTTAAACATTGCCGTCCGTGTTCAATTGCCTATGTTAGCAACACAACCGCAACGGTATATATTTTATCACATAAGCAAATATTTTGTCACGCTACTTTTATATAAACTCATTCTACTGTACAAATAACAAGAGTAGAGCCGAAATGTCCGACTCTACTCTTGTTAGAAACTATGTTTTTCACGAATAATCAAAGCAAAAACGCGCTTTAAAAAGCGGAATTTTTAAAATTTCATCACAATATAAGACGAAATTTTGAAAATTATTCATCTCTTTATCATTCACCCTTTTTGCGTTTCAGTTTTGCGCAAAGCAAAACTATCAGCTCCGCAGGAATAAGCAAAATAAAAATCTGCCACGGGTTAAAAGGCAAAAGAGCAACATATATTGACAGTATAATGCTTAAAATAAGCAGGGCAATTATCGGATAGTTATGCCGACCCTTGTTCCATACCGAATTCATAACCAACAGAGTAATTATCGATATGGGAATGGTATAAACAAATATTTCAGGGACAGGCTTGCTCAAAATCCAAAGTATGATAAATATCAATACCGAAATAAGCCATATCCCGCAAAAAGCAATCCATGCGACAATATGACGATAGAACTTTCTCGGCGCGGGCGGCTCATCGTCTGCCCCGCGGTGATCCTCAAAGATATAGTCTATGCTGACATCAAAAATTTCGCTCAACCTCTTTAAGGTCTGAGCGTTCGGCACCGCATCGCCGCGTTCCCATTTGGAAATCAGTTTATCCGAATAATTCAGCTTTTGCGCAAGCTCGGATTGCGTCATCTCCGCCGCCGTGCGCAAGCCGCATATATTATTTGCAATTATAAGGTTCAGTTCCTCCACGATAATCTCCATTCCGTTGATAAGTTTTTTATATTTTAACATAAATATCCGTTTTAGTCAACCGTAAAAAACAAACAAGAACCCCGTAATTTGAGGTTCTTGTTTGTTTTGGATTTGAGAATTCGCCGCGTCAATATCAATAATAATATCCGTACTTGGCTCTAAGCTCCGCTCTCAACATATTATTATCGAGAAGGCTGTTTTCAAGACCGTATTTCAAAATCATATCGTATACGTCAAGGTACTTCTCGTTTTTCGAATTATCAAGTTCGGTCGAACGGTTCTTTAACCGATAACCCTCGTTGATATAACCGTTTGCCTCATATTTTTGGTTGTTAAAAAGCTCATTCCACTCATTTTCCTTGCCTTGAGTGTCAAGTTTTTGTTGATTGAGCAGGTTATCCCAATAATTCGAAAAAGCTGTCTTCTCCGCCTCACGATTGCGCTTGTACGCCGCATTATCCCTCGAAACCGCGCTTTTTGCCGCGGTATTGATATTATCGGTGGTTCGGTTATTTGCACTCATCGCGTTATTATACGCCGAGTTATACATATCAAGCATCTGTTCGATAGTATCAAGGTCTGTTTGATATTTATCGCTGTACCTCTTATACGCCGATTCGGCAAGCGCCGGAATTTGATCCGACAACTGTTTCGCATAATACTGATTTGCCATACTGCTTGCGGTAACAGCCGCCGAATTGGCATATCCGCCCGTCAAAGCCGAATAATCCGCCATTGCGTTTCGGCTTGCGCGTGCACCCTCTGTCAAATACTTTTGTTTATACACATTGTACACAGGGTCGCTGTCGGGGTCATACAAAAACTCCTCTCTGTTTCTGAGCGCATTTATGCTGTCCTCAATCTGTGTGAGATATTTATCATTCACCCTGTCGAAAACATTGTTAGGTGATTTCGCACCGACTCTGTTTTTATAATCGGATGTCAGGCGTTTAACATCGTCCTGCCACGCCCACGCCTTGCCGCTGTCATCGATATAAAGCGTGTCGAGCGGAACACCGCCAATCATCACCGTACCGTTACCAAAGCTCAGCCCGTCAGCGGTAAGCCCTGCGTCACCTGCCTCTGCCGCATATGCGTCACTCACTCTGACGATTGGGTTTGATGATCCTGCATAATACTCAACAAGACTCCTTTGTATATCCGAAAGCGGTGAATACGAGATACCGTTTTCTTCATCAATATATTGCGGTTTCATAAACTTCTTTCCATAGAGCATAACCGTACCGTCCGCACTGTTATACCCTATGTTGCTGTTTTTAAAGCCCATATCATTGAGGGTCTTTCGTATTCCCACCGTATTTTCGGGTCGAGTTCCCGAACTCGCCGCTTTCGGTGCGGCGGATTGAGTCTGAACCTTTGTTTCGTTGTTGCTCGTTTGAGCATTGTTGTCGGGCAGATTCTTTTTGAAATCGTTGTACATATTATATACCGACTCAACCGCATTGTCCCACCACCCGATACCTGTTTTAGCCATATATTTTACCTCCGTTGTGACTTGTAATTTCTATATCGTGTATCACTGCCGCTCCGACTCCGTTCAGCTGTATTCTGAAACTGTTGCATTTACCGAACCGAATCGGGATACGCCATACCGAAAACTTCTTTTGATTCTCATTGTTGCTAATCCTGCCAAAATTCGTAAATTCCTTGCCGTCAAGCGACACCGATACGTCCGCATACACATTCGGTTCAAGCTCGGCTCTGATTCTCAGACACGACAACCCTTTGTGTTCAATCATATCATAAGTAAACCTCTTTGACACAACGCTCCATGAGAATTGTTCTTCTCCGCCACAGTCAAGCCGCCACATTTCTCCGTCGGCTATTCCATAGACGCTGCCGTTATAGCTGCAAAAATCCTCAAACGGCGTATCATCCTCGCGCACCCATACATTGAGCGACGGCGTATAGACAAGCACATCACAGCTGTCATTATCGCACTTTGCGGCGGCGTAATAATGCCTTCCGTCCGTTCCGCCCGCACAGGAAGAATATTTAAGTTTAAGCTGCGGAGCAACAGCGTAAGGCTCACCGCCGGTATACGCATAAAAGCCGTCTTGTGCGAGATAGTATAAAACGCCTTGAATCTCACAAATACTCCTGCCGTCAATACAACCGCCAAACGTCTGTTTCGGAATGGAAAAATTCACCGGTGCGTCACCGTAAACGTGATGAATACAGTTGCGTTTAAACGCAACCACCGCCATACGATAGCTGCAAATTCCGGTAAAGTCTCCGCCGGTCGCAACATAACTGTACCAGCTGTCGTCCGACAAGCCCTGAAACGAGTTAAAGTTTGTACAGTCGCCAAGCTTTGAAGCGTAAATGTATTCACCTGATGCCGCCGTTCCCCACAGGCGATTGTTATGAACACATATAAAGTTCATATCGGGGACAGTTTTTTTCAAGGTAATACTTCCGCTCTCGGTTGCCGACTTAAAACACACTCTCTCGCCGCGCTTGTTATACAAAATCAAGTCAATGCGATTGGCGGAAACAGAGTCCGCCACTGCGCTGACTATCTCATCATCGGCGGCATAATCGCGGCGGCTTTCGATACTGCGCGTGTTGTTTTGAGTTGTTTTACAGCCCGAAATAACAATGCTGTCGCCGACCTCAAAATTCGAATCGAATTCCGCTCCGCTCTTTGAGATATACGCGGTATATTCCCCGGTGGTGTCATTCTTGGACGAATAAAAGACCGGCCCCGTGACATCAATTGCCTTTTCCATACTCACAAGGCTTGCCGCAACGCTTCCGTCATCGGGTGACGGAACGTAATCATAGTATACCTTATCGGGGAAAATACATATCTTACCGTTGAAGTCCGCTATTGACTTTTCCCCATCGGTAAGCGTTCCGCCGACAGCAGTACCGTTATAATAAAACTTGTTGCCCCTCACCCCCGTGAACGAAGTCAAAGCGCCGCCCGTGTATTCGGGTGCAACGATTGCCGTTGCGCCCGACACATCGGCAATATGACTGCGTGCGCGTCTCGGCGAAAGAGCGGGGATTGCCTCTGCGGACATATTTGTCATCTCGGACAGTGACGAATCGGAAATCTTATCCCGTCTGTCAAGTCCGCCGAATACCTTTATAACCGCCGTCTTACTTTCCTTTTTTGTTATCCTCGGCAAAATCATTTTATCAGCCGCACCTGCCTTTCTTTAAAATTAGTTTGTTTTCTCGGTTTTCAGCATATGCTGTAGTTTTTAAACCTGACCCTATCACTCAGCGGACTGCGCGTTTTAAACTCGCGGCGCATCGACTCAAATAAGCAATTGTATTGGGTCATATGCGCATCATACCCGACATAATCGTGTTGATAAAGAGCTGCTTTTGCAAGAATATATTCGGTGTACATACTGTCATACGGCGCGTCCTCCGCTGCGGTTTCGTCATCGATGACCCTGCGCACGGCAAGTTTTGCGGCGGTCTGTGCCGTCAAAGCATCCCTGTCCAAAATTATCTTGTCCAAGCCACTCTCCATAACATATGCCGAAACGACAGTATCCCAATCAACCTTATCCGAAACATCAGCGATTTCGGCAATCTCGATTTTGTCACCCTCTTTAAACTCGGGCATCTCCATTTCGATATAGTTCTCACCGGTGTTGAACTCTCCGCGAATGTCTATATTCCGTATTTTCGGCGGAATTTTAAGATAAACGACCTTAAGCCGCTTCGGCACGCCGAACGAAACGCCGTTTTCGTCAAAGTTTTGAACAAACGACCTGAAATCCTGTTTATTCAGCATTTGACCGTTGAGATGCACAACCTCGATTCTGTCAAACGGAATATCATCGGGCAAGTCAAGCTCACCGCGGCTGTTTATCTCCGTTTCGATTACGTCATATTCCTTTAAGATGTTGCGGCGTATCTCCGCCGTCACCTCATCGCACCAGTCAAGCTTTTCTTCAAGCGTATAGGGATTCGGGCAAAGCGCATCCGCTTTTTCGATTGCCCTCATAATTTTCATATTCTGCACTCTTACCCTTTCCGATTAACCTTTAAGGCTGTCCATAAAAGCCTGAGCCTCTGCCTCTTGCATTCTGCTGCGTTCAAGCACAAGCGCAACCTTTCTCGGAACGGTAACCTGTACGCCGCGGCGAATCTGATAATTCACACCGTTCACCGTCACGGTAACATCGTCCTTATACTTTGCGTTGTCTTTCACAAGCATAACCGGAACAGGCTCGTTATAGTATTTTTCATATGATTTTTCGGTAGCCTTTTTTACCGATTTTGCATTTTTTGTTGTATTTCCCATCTTTAATTCTCCTTTATGTTTAGATTTAAAACAGCCGATTGTATGATTCTCTTTATAATCGTCAAACCCTGATTATTCTAAAAATCGAATAATCTTACAATCATTTTATCTTCGGAACGGCCGAAAGACCGACCGCTCCGAATAATTTTCCGCCGTTTATTAATAGCTGCACGTTGTTTCGACTCTTACCAAAAATTCAGGTGAGAGTATTTCCGCCGTCTGTGTCGCTTTCCAGCCGACAGTGCTTCTCTGGTCGAGCGGATCCCCCGTTCCGGCACTTCCCTTTTGTTTGAGAATCGTTTCAAGACCGCCGCCTGTAATATTCGTTACGCCGTATGCGTTCTGACCGATGAACAGAGTCGAATAAATATCTCTGCCCTCCGCTCCGGCACCTGCCGGATAAATCAGAGAACCGTCACCAATGCTCTCATCGGGAGTTTCCTGAATCGTTATCGTTGCGCTGCCTGCATTGCCGCTTGCCGCCGATACGATTGAATAGTCAAAGCCGTTTATCTGAATGCTCCTTCCGGCAAGAGCCGTTGCGTCATCCGCCGACAAGTCCTCTTTTATTGTGATAACCTTATTTGATACGCTCGCGGCGGTCAGCTTTTTCGCGTCACCTTTTGCCAAAGTTGCCGCATTTCTGAGATTTGCCGCACGGAATATCTTTGCCTCGGTCGATTCAACGAATACAACACCGTGAATCTTACCGATTGCACCCTTGTACCAATCCTCGGGGTCAACATTCTGTTTTACCGCCTTCCATTCGGGGTCGTTGGTGAGGTCGTTCGCAACATCGGGGTGAATAATGGCAACAAAGCATCCGTCCTTGAACGGGCTTGCATTGTTGCGCTTTAAGGTCGCAACCGCTCTCTTGACCGCCGCAACGCTGAGATAATCGTTGTCGGAATAGTTTGTCTTTCCGCCGACAAGCAAGCCTCTGTCCGCCTTGCCGTTGCCGTACTGAACATTTGTTCCGGCATTGACCTTTTCGCGGATAACCGTGTCAAGGGTTCTGCCTGCCTGGTCTCCGAGAACCGCCTGTGTTTCGGATATAACCGAGTCAATGGATGACAAGGTAAGCATATCCGAGAGAGTAACATAATCGCCGTACTGTTCAACAGTGGATTCAACCGTTGTTACGTTGATTGCATTACCCTTTGGCGTAACGCCCTCAGTCAGCGGCACAAGCGCCTTTTCGAGAGGACTGAACTTTCTGAATTCAATCGTCTTGCCGTTTCCTGCCGGGATAGGCTTTTTCTGACCGAACTGTGCGTGTACGAGTTTCGGCGACGCAAAATGTATCAAAGCGCGGTCATAATAGGTTTTCATCTCGGGTGTGAGGTTGTTGCCGGGGTTGTTTGTTGTGGTTGTTTGAGTGTTGTAATTAATGCTCATTTAAAACTTCCTTTCTGTTTTCTGATATATTATAGTAACTTTCTCTTGATTCGACTGTTTGCTTTTAAAACTAAAAGCTGATTTTTTCGCCGTTTCTGACTCTTTCGATGATTGCGTCAATCTCTTTGTCCGACATATCCTTAGGATTTTTCTTGACAACCGCAGGGCTGTTTTTGCCCGCACCGTTCTCCGAAATCCTTTCGCGGCGCGCCGCCAAACGATTCAGAGCCGCCTGAATTTCCTCTTGGATTATTTCATCTTTGTGTACAAGATAGAACGCGTCCTCTATCGAAAGCCCCATCGCCAAAACATATTTGGCAAACTCGGGATTTTGCATCTCTGTTTCGAGGTCAAAATCAGGGCGCTTTCTCATAAAGTCTCTGCGCTGGTTTTCAAGTTCCTCGGCTCTTGCTCTTATGAACGCCTGTTGTTCGGAGTCCATTCCGTTCTGCATTCCGTTCTGCGGAACAGCGTTTATGTTCGCCGCTTGTCCGCCCTGACGGCTCGGCATATTGCCCGAACCGTTTGTGCGCATCGCCGTGTTCATACTCGGTTCGGCATTGCGCTTGTTTGTGTTAAAGTTAAACATTTTATCTTTCCTTTCTTTTGTGCGACTTTTGATATTCCGGAATTATCATCGGCCGCAAATCCTTTTGAACGACAGTCCGCGGATTTGTTTCCCTGTCGAACACCTATATAATACACCCGTTTAAAGTGCCATAGCGTGCCATCCCCAAAATATTTTGAAATAAATAAAAATTTTATCCGATTTTCGCCGCGGCTCATTTTTGTCTCAAACAAAATTAACTTCATCCAAAAAACGTGAAAAAAGCTGTTTTAACGGTTGAAATAAATACAAAAGTGTGATATACTAAAGAGAATCCGCAAAATCGGCGGATTGCATACGGCGCAGGTACGCCGTATCCGTATTATGGTAAATGAGAGAGGTGGCATATATGTTATGCTGTAAATGCAATAAAAATCTTGCTGTCGTTTATGTTACGAGGGTTGACCCCGACGGCACAACAAAAAACGAAGGCTATTGCCTGACCTGTGCACAAGACCTTAATTTAGGTCCGGTCAACGATATAATGAAGAATATGGGAATTAACCCCGAAGAGATGGACGACATAAACCGCGAAATGGCGGCAATGATGGACGAAATGCGCAATGGCGACGGCGATATTTCCATTGACTTTCCCGATGGAATCCCCGACAAGGCGCTCTATACTTCCGATGACGATGATGACTATGACGGTTCGGGCATCGGCGAAAATATGAGCCGCAGCCTTCAGCAAAACCCGCTGGAGTTTATGAATAAGATTTTCGGCGGTTCAAACGAGAATAAAAAAGACGAAAAATCCGACAAAAACAAGGCGGACAAAAATAAAAAAACAAAAGAAAAATCAAAAGGCAAAAAGCTCAGAAATCTTGAGCATTTCGGCGTAAATCTGACCGAAAAGGCTCGCCGCGGCGAAATTGATGCGGTTATCGGCCGCGAACGCGAAATGGAAAGGACTGCACAGATTTTAAACCGCCGAACAAAAAATAACCCGTGTTTGATTGGCGAACCGGGCGTGGGCAAGACCGCGATTGCCGAGGGGCTTGCTCTGAAAATTGTCAAGGGCGATGTTCCGCCCAAACTTTTAAAATATGAGATATATATGCTCGATATGACCGCCGTTGTTGCCGGAACACAATTTCGAGGTCAGTTTGAGTCAAGGCTCAAAAACATTCTCGAAGAGGTAAAGCGTGCCGGAAACATCATACTCGTGATAGACGAAATCCACACAATCACATCCGCCGGTGATGCCGAAGGCAGCCTAAACGCAGGCAATATCCTAAAACCCGCACTTTCGCGCGGTGATGTTCAGGTTATCGGCGCAACAACAATCGAAGAATACCGAAAGCATATCGAAAAGGATAAGGCGTTAGAGCGCAGATTCCAAACCGTAATGGTCGAGGAACCCACCGTTGACGAAACAATAGACATTCTCAAAGGAATAAAAGAACATTATGAGAATTATCACAAGGTCAAAATAACCGACGAGATAATCCGCACCGCCGCCGTACTGTCCGAAAGATATATAAACGACCGTTTCCTGCCCGATAAGGCAATAGACGTGATTGACGAGGCGGCATCGAGGGCAAACCTCGAAAACAAAAAGCTGCTTGAATGCGAAAAGCTCAAAAACGAAGATGCCAAGATAGACGATGAGATTGACGCCCTGAACGCAAAGCTTGACGAACAGCTCGAACAACAGCGCGAGAATGTCTCCGATGCGCCGCAAGGCAACATTGATACCGCATTCGAAACGGACGAGGAAGGAATAAAGGTTTATGAACAGATTGCCGAGCTTAAAAGCCGCAAAATGCGCATTGCCGATAAAATCGCCGAACTCGAAAAGGAAGGCATCGATGTGTATCTCACAACCGAGGACATCGCGGCGGTTATCGAGCTTTGGACAAAAATCCCTGTCAAGAACATAAGCGAATTCGAAACGGGAAGGCTGGTAAATCTCGAGGAACGCCTGCATACACGGCTCATCGGACAGGACGAAGCCGTTTCCGCGGTTGCGAGAGCAATCCGCCGCAAACGTGCCGGTATAAGCCTTAAACGCCGCCCTGTTTCGTTTATATTTGTCGGCCCCACGGGTGTCGGCAAAACCGAGCTGGTCAAGCGCATAGCGGACGAGGTCTTTGACGGACAGGACTCTCTGATTCGTCTTGATATGTCAGAATATATGGAAAAGCATTCCGTTTCAAAATTAATCGGCTCGCCGCCGGGCTATGTCGGTTATGACGAAGCGGGTCAGCTCACCGAAAAAGTCCGCCGTCATCCGTATTCGGTAATCCTACTGGATGAGATAGAAAAGGCGAACGCGGATGTTTTCAACATCCTTTTGCAAATCCTCGATGACGGAAGGATAACCGACAGCCACGGCAAAACCGTTTCGTTTGAAAACACAATCATCATAATGACATCAAACGCAGGCAGCGACCAAAAATCAAACATTGTCGGCTTTAATGATGAAGATGAAGCCATAAGCTTTAAAGTTGAACGCGCGCTCAAATCGCTTTTCAGACCCGAATTCTTAAATCGTGTCGATGAAACCGTTATCTTTAAAGAATTAAAGCGCGATGAGCTTATACAAATTATCGGAATTATGATTTCGGATTTATGTGACGGACTTGCCGAAAAGGGAATTTCTCTTGAAATGACCGATGCGGCAAAGAATGTAGTTCTCGACAACTCATATAAAAAGGAATACGGCGCAAGACCGATGCGCCGATACATTGAATCGCATATTGAGGACGCATTGGCCCAAAAGCTGATCCGGGGCGAGTTAAAATCGGGTGACACCGCCGTTGTATCCGAATCGGACGGAAAGCTTAAAATTGAAATAAAATAAAAAATTGGGAACTTTATCCGTGCGCATTTCGTCTAACAAATATAAGGGAATATGCATTGGCTTTTGCATATCGGATAATATATTTTACAAATCGGAGGTTTTATGCTATGAAAAAGGGTATAAAAAAGGCAATTTCGGCAACCGCGGCAGCAGTAATGCTGTTCGGAATCGTTCCGTTTTCCGCTTTTGCGGAGACGGGCTTGGAAAGCGCGATAATTGCGGCAAAGAACAAAATTTCAATTCCTGCGGAATGCACCGAATTCGACAGCTCATCATCACAGGACGATAACGGCGTTGAGTATTCATTGAGCTGGCAGACAAAGCGCGACGAGGGCGACACACAAAAGACATATTCGGTTCGAATAAATGACAAGGGCGATGTCCTCAGCTTTCACAAATGGGAAATATCAAACTTCCCGACACAAAACAACAGGCATATGGGATTCGCAAAATTCAGTGAGGACGAAGCTATGCGCCTTGCCAAAGAATGGCTGTTTTCGGTAAACCCGAACTGGAAAGACGAGTTCCCCGATGAGGCTATAACCTATAACTCATCTCTTTACGGAAACAGCGTTGACGTCCGTCTCGGCAGAGTGATAAACGGCTTGGATTTCTGCGGCGACTCGGTTTCCGTTGAACTGAACAAAGAAACGGGCGATGTCGAAAGTATGTCGGCACAGTATACATACGCAAGCGATATTCCGTCGGTTGATACGGCGATAAGTGCCGCCGATGCCGAAAATAAATTTTTTGAGGCAAGCCCAATGGAATTAAAGTATATCAGAGTCGATAATAAAGCAATCTTAATATATATGCCTAAAAACGCATATTATGAACTTGACGGGATAACCGGCGAAGAATTCAAACCGTTTGAATACGGCTATTCGAGCGGCGGCGCAGGCGATTCTAACAGAAAGAGCGAGAATGCGATGGAATCCGCCGCCGATACCAGCAAGCAATTGACCGATGCGGAGCTCAAAAATATTGAGGAAGTAAACGGTCTGCTCTCTACAGACGAGCTGCGCAAGATTGCCGAAAACATCAAAAACATCGGCATCGAGGATTTGGAATTCATCTCGGGCAAATATTATTTGGACGGTTATTATCCGTATACCGACACCGAGAACGAAACGCCGAAATCATACAAAGCACGTTTGCGTTATGCCCCGAAAGACAACGCCGATAAATACTACGGAAGTTTGAGCATCGAACTTGACGCAAAAGACGGAAGTCTTGAAAATTTCTCAAATTATATCTATGCAAAGGATTCGGACAAACAAGATACTAAGACTCAAATTTCATTTGATACCGCGAATGCAAAGGCAAAGGATTTCATAAAGACATACAGCAGCGTTATCGATAACGTAAAGCTTTCCGAAAATGCCAAATATTATAATAATGACCGCGATTCGGAATACTATATGGATTTTGAGAGATACGAAAACAACATTGTTTTCCCCGAAAACCGCATATATATTACGGTTGACAACAAAACGGGCAATATAAAGACTTATTATAAGGTTTGGGATAACAATATCGAGTTTGAATCATCGGATGGTATAATCGGCGCGGAAAAAGCTCAAACCGCTCTTTCGGAAAAAGCAAAAATGACTTTGAGCTATGACAAAACCGAAAGCGATAACAAGACCGTTCCGAAAATTACGCTTAAATATTCACTTGAACATAACGGACATTATCAGATTAATGCAAAATCGGGCGCACTGCTCGACTATGACGGCAGCGAATACACCTCGGACGAACTTGTTCTTCCGACCGATATATCGGGGCATTATGCCGAAGAGCAAATCAAAAAGCTGTTTGAATGCGGCGTACTCTCTTTGAATAAAGGCGAGGACACATTCCGCCCCGATGATAATATTACCGTTGGTGAATTGGCGGATATGTTAAATTCGACATTTATACGCCCCATACCCATTTATCTCTTAAATGCCGATGCAAAATCCAATGACAGCGGCACGGAGGATTCAAACAACGCCATAACCACCCGTCAAGACGCGGCAAAAGCAATCATATATGCCGCAGGCCTTGAACAAGCGGCAAAACTCAGAGGTATATTCACAACGGGATATTATGACGAAGCCGACATAAATCCCGAATATCTCGGTTCGGTTGCACTCTGCCGCGGAATGGGCGTTATGTCGGGCGATGAAAACAATTATTTCAACCCGACCGCAACCCTGTCAAGAGCAGACGCAGCAATCATAATATACAACTATCTTTCAAAATAATTGCTTTGGATTTTGCCGCAGAGCCGTTATATTTTAACGGCTCTGCGGCATTGTTTTAAAAAATCCGTGCATAATAAATATCAAAACACAAAAGGAGATTCATAATAATGAGTATAATGAAAAACATCAATATGTCAGAGGTCCTGACCCTTTCATCCCAAACCGAATACCAAAAAGGTCAGATTGTCAGCAAGACCCTCATCCAAAACGATGCGATAAGCCTTACTCTCTTTGCATTTGACAAAGACGAAGAAATAAGCACACACGAATCGGGCGGCGACGCTCTTGTGCTTTGCCTTGACGGCATGGGAAAAATCGTGATTGACGGCAAGGAATATATCCTGCATAAAGACGAGTCAATCGTTATGCCTGCCGGTCATCCTCATTCCGTGTCGGCTGTCGAGCCGTTTAAAATGATGCTAACCGTTGTGTTCAAATAATCATCAATCACTGTCCGAGAGATCAACAGCAAAGTTTATACCCGACCTCTCGGATAGTGATTATTTTTGCGCACGAACATATATACAAAAGCCTTTTTTTGAGCTTTTCTACCGAATTGCATAATTCTTGTGAATTATCTATAATCAAAACATTCATCTTTGTTCGCCTTCGTTTACTTTAATTATAATAACTCACAAATATTAAATCCCGATTAAAATATCCAAAATAAAAAACGTTCGGTTCAAAAAAACAAACCAAACGTTTTTATTTTGTTATGTAGATTTATGCGTTTTTCTTTGCAATCGCCGTCTTTGCCGCCTCGGCAATACTCTTTGCGTCAAGTCCGTACATTTCAAGCAATACCTCGGGCTTACCGCTTTTGCCGAATACATCCTTTGTTCCGATTCTCTGCATCGGAACGGGCACGTTTTCAACCAAAACTTCGGCAACGGCAGAACCCAAACCGCCGATAATGTTATGTTCTTCCGCCGTAACAATTGCACCGGTTTCCTTCGCCGCCTTTACGATAATATCCTTGTCAATAGGCTTGATTGTTGCCATATTCACAACCCTTGCCGAGATACCCTGTTCGGACAATGCCGCCGCAGCGTCCATTGCCGCCGGTACCATAAGACCCGTTGCGATAATCGTCACATCGCTTCCGTCTTTAAGTTCAACACCCTTGCCTATCTCAAATTTATAGCTGTCATCGAATATAACGGGAACGCCGAGTCTGCCGAATCTCAGATAAACGGGACCGTTATAGTCAATCGCCGCTTTTACCGCAAGTCTTGCCTCGGTTGCGTCCGCAGGGTTTAATATAACCATACCCGGAATGGTACGCATAATTCCCATATCTTCAAGGCACTGATGTGTTGCGCCGTCCTCACCGACCGAAATCCCGGCATGAGTCGCACCGATTTTTACATTAAGATGCGGATAACCGATTGAATTTCTTATCTGTTCAAATGCTCTGCCTGCCGCAAACATCGCAAACGAGCTTGCAAAAACAATGTTTCCGCACGTTGACATTCCTGCCGCAACCGACATCATATTTCCCTCTGCTATACCACAGTTCACAAATCTTTCGGGGTATGCTTTTTTAAAGCTGTCGGTCTTGGTTGACTTAGAGAGGTCAGCGTCCAAAACGACTATGCGCTCATCGCATCCGAATTCCGCCAATGCGTTTCCGTAAGCAACACGCGTTGCGATTTTATCACCTAAATTATAAACCGAATTTGACATTACGCTTTCCCTCCTATCTCGTTTATATACGCGTCAAGCTCAGAAATCGCCTGTTCGTATTGTTCTTTGTTCGGTGCCGCACCGTGCCATTCTGCCTTGTTTTCCATAAACGAAACACCCTTGCCTTTTATGCTGTCCGCAAGGATAAGCGTAGGCTTGTCCTCAACCGACTTTGCCTCTTTTACCGCCGCCTCAATCAAGTTAAAGTCGTGCGCATTTATGCGGATAACGTTCCAGCCGAACGCCTCAAACTTTTTATCAAACGGTGTCGGATTCATAACCTTTGTTATATCGCCGTCAATCTGAAGACCGTTAAAATCCAAAAATGCAATAAGATTATTGAGTTTATAATGAGCGGCAAACATCGCTGCCTCCCATACCTGACCTTCTTCACACTCACCGTCACCGAGCATCGTATAAACACGATAATCCTTGCCGTTGAGTTTCGCCGCCTTTGCCATTCCGCAAGCCACGCTTATACCCTGACCGAGCGAACCCGTTGACATATCAACCCCCGGAACACCTTTCATATCGGGATGACCCTGAAGATAGCTGTCGGCGTGACGGAATGTCTTTATATCCTCTTTCGGAATAAATCCGCGTTCGGCAAGCACCCCGTACAGAGCCGGTGAACAATGCCCCTTTGACAAAACAAATCTGTCCCTGTCCGCCGCTTTCGGCTCATCGGGATTCACATTCATTTCCTCCATATACAAGTATGTAAGGATATCCACCGCGGACAAAGAACCGCCCGGATGTCCGGCTCCTGCGCTGTATACAGCCTCTAACGCCATTTTTCTGACGTTTGCTGCGTGCAGGCTGAGTGCTTTAATCTTTTCTGCATTCATTTATGCTTAACCTCCAAATTATTATATATTAATTTAATATTTTTCTTTTAATTATATTATATTCTTCGCATCTCAAAGCCGCTGCCCATTACCTCTTTTGCATCACAGATAATAACAAACGCGTCTTTGTCGATGTCTTGAATTATCTTTTTCAGTTTCGACAATTGTCCCTTGCGTATAACGCACATCAAAATCCGTCCGCTGCGCCCCGAGTACATCGATACCGAGTTAAGGCCCGTAACACCGCGTTTAAGCTCGGCATAAATCCTGTCGCATATTTCTCTGTTGCTGTCGGATATGATATACACAAGCCTCGCAAGATTCAATCCCTCCAGCGCCGCGTCCGTCATATATGTCGATACAACGAGCGATACCGCCGAATAAAATATTACCTCTCCGCTTGAAAAAGCAAGCCCTGCCATGGCAATAACCGCTCCGTCAATCAAAAGATACAGTCTGCCGACCGATACCTCGGAAAAAGACCTGCGTATGACAAGAACCAAAATATCGGTTCCGCCGGTCGTTCCGCCGCGGCTCAAAACCGCCGAAATACCTATACCCATTACCGCTCCTCCGAAAACCGCCGAAATAAGCGGGTCGGATGTCGGCGGCGGCAATATTGCCGCTGTTTCGGTCGCTATCGATAAGACAACCGTTCCGAACACCGATTTCACAAGGAAATCACGTTCAAGTCGAATGATTCCGATTATAAAAATCGGAATGTTTATAAGCGGTATCAAGACCGACACCCTAAGCCCGGCCAGATAATGCAGAACTGTCGCAAGGCCGCTCACTCCTCCGGGCGCAATCTTAAACGGCACCATAAACACCGACAGAGCAACGCCCATAAGCACCGCCCCGGCCGCAATCACGGCACAGTCAACAACCGCCGTATATGTCCGTCTTTTGTCAAACAGATTTTTTCCCATACATATCACTCCTAAAAATATGTACGAAAAATTTTATTCAAACAGCTTTTTCATAAGCTCGGATATTCGCCCTACGCGCCCGAGAATATAGAGATAACCGATAAGCGTTTCAACACCCGTCGCAATCTTATAATCCGACATATCCGCGTTTTTGGGCGGATGTGACTTTGTGTTTCGTCCGCGGCGAAACGCCGCGTCCTCGTCCTCGCTTAGTATGTCCTTAATTTTATGATAAAATTCGGCTTGTGCCCTCGCACATACGAGTTTTGTTGCCGCACGGTGAAGCTCGTTGACCTTGTGATTGCCATCCTCGGTCAGGTGGCTGCGAACATAAAGCTCATATACACAATCCCCCAGATACGCCAATGTCAGTGCGGAATATACATTCGGATTGCCGCATTTGTTCGCATCCTTTAAAACGCTCTCATTCACCGCGGTCTTATCTGTCTCATTCATATCACAAACCCCGATTAAATCCTCGTCAGCTGTTGACCCTGAGGAGTATCCTTTACAGAATATCCCATATCTTTGAGCCTGTCGCGAAGCTCATCCGACTTTGCCCAATCCTTAGCCGCGCGTGCCTCGGCACGCTTTTCCAGAATACTCTGAACCTCATCGTCCGCTTTTTCCTCTTTCTTACCCAAAAGTCCGAGAACATCACCGAGTTCGCGAATCGCAGCGGCACACTTTATGCACACATCCTTGTTGGGGTTTTCGGTGATTACCTTATTTACGTCCGCAACAAGTTCAAATATAACGGATATTGCATCCGCCGTGTTCAGGTCATCGTCCATCGCAGCGATAAATTCCGCCTTTCGGCTCGAAAGCTTTGCAATAAGTTCTTCCTCTGCCGCATTCGCCGCTCTGTCCTCTGCCGACTCCGCAAGAAAGTCGAACGTTTCGAGACAGGTATAAATCCTGCCGAGAGCCGATTTTGCCGACTCCATAAGCTCTTTGCTGAAATTAATCGGGCTGCGGTAATGTGCCGAAAGCATAAAGAACCTGATTACCTCATAATCAAATTCCTCGGCAATCTCACGAACGGTGAAAAAGTTACCGAGCGACTTTGACATCTTTTTGTTGTCAATGTTAATATATCCGTTATGCAGCCAATAATTCGCAAATTTACAGCAATTCGCCGCCTCGCTCTGTGCAATCTCGTTTTCGTGATGCGGAAAAATCAAATCCTGACCGCCGCTGTGAATATCTATCGTCTTGCCCAAGTATTTGTTCGCCATCGCGCTGCACTCAATGTGCCAGCCGGGTCTGCCCATACCCCACGGGCTTTCCCACGCCGGTTCGCCCGGCTTTTGCTTTTTCCAAAGCGCAAAATCCATCGGGTCCTCTTTGTCATCATTTATATCGATTCTCGCGCCGCTTTCCAATTCTTCGAGCGGCTGATGTGAAAGCTTTCCGTATTCGGCGAATTTCTTTGTGCGATAATACACGTCACCGTTCACGTTATACGCATATCCGTTCTTTTCGAGTTCCGACACAATCGCTATAATCGCGTCAATGTTCTCGGTTGCTCGCGGATGCACCGATGCGGCTCTTATGCCAAGACCTTTTGCATCGGTAAAGTATTCGTCTATATACTCATCGGCAAGCTCTTTTACCGTGATTCCGAGTTCGTTTGCCTTATTTATCATCTTGTCGTCAACATCGGTGAAATTCTGAACAAACTTAACCTTAAAACCCTTGTATTCAAGGTATCTGCGCAGCGTTTCAAAAATAATGAAAGGGCGCGCGTTTCCTATATGAAAATAGTTATATACGGTCGGCCCGCACGAATACATCTTTACCTCGCCAGGGGTAATGGGTATAAATTCTTCTTTCTTTCGGCTAAGCGTATTGTATAAATACAGTTTTGTATCAATCATTTTACATCCTCCAATATATCTGTTATCTCTTGTGCCGATTCCGAACAGTCACAATTGAGTTTCTTTTTCAATCGGTCTATATCGGCGCTCAACCTGCAAATTTCCATAGAAATCGGGTCGGGAATGTGAATCTGGTCAAGGTCGGCAACGGGTTTGAGCCACGGTGCGGCAGGCGCAACGCGCTTGTTTCCGCGCTTGACAACGTGTGCCGGAACCCCAACGCAAGTGCTGTCGGGCGGAACTTCGCTCAATACCACCGCATTCGCGGCAATCTTGCTGTTATCACCGACCGAAAACGGACCCAGAACCTTTGCTCCGGCGCCAATGGTAACATTCTTACCTATTGTGGGGTGGCGTTTGCCTTTATCCTTGCCCGTACCGCCGAGAGTAACACCCTGATAAATCGTACAATAATCGCCGACCACAGCGGTCTCGCCGATGATTACGCCCATACCGTGGTCAATAAAAACGCCCTTGCCTATCTGCGCGGACGGATGAATCTCTATTCCCGTCTTTCGGCGTGCGCGTTTTGAAATCCAGTCAGCAATCAGGTGATGTCCGCGGTTATCAAAAAAATGCGCAATCCTGTATGAAATCATCGCCTTTACACCGGGGTACAACAAAAGCACCTGCACCTTTGACCTCGCGGCAGGGTCACGTTCAAAAACAGTATTTACATCATCTTTTATGGTTTTGATGAAATTCATAGCGCCTCTCCTTAATATGTATTATAAAATTTACGGTCATACATTATTAGTATACCTCATTTTTGCAGTTTAGTAAAGAGTTTATTTGATTTTATTTGAATTTATTTTCAATTTTTAATAAATTTTTAAGAAATATATAAAAAAATATAAAATTGGCTTGATTTTTTGCCGTATTTGTCTTACAATATAAATACACTCTGAATTACAAAACACGAACACATTTAAACTTAGGAGGTTTGTTCATAAATGAAAAAAATAATTCTGTGCGCGCTCTGTGCCGCAATGATGCTTACGGCGGCTTCGTGCGGAGGAAAAAGCACCGACTCTAATTCACAAAATCCGTCAATCGGCGATATTCCGACGGCCGAGGCGGATAAAGACAAAACCGATTCGGAAAACACCGGCGATGAACCCATGGCTCAAAGCGACTCAAACCCAGGCACATCCGATTCCGATTCAAAATCGGATAAAACCGATAACAAATCGTCTCAAACCGGCGGCTCGGATAAGGTCGATACTTCCGACAGAACCCCGACAACCGACCGTGCGGAAATTCAAAATAATATCCGTGATGCAAAAGAGCTTATAGACGAAGGTCTTATCGATGACGCGAAAGCAATCATACGGGTTCTGCGCAGCAGAGAGCTTACCAAAGATGAAGAGAAACAAGTCGATGAACTCGAGGCAAAAATGCTTAAAGTATCGGATTGATTCCACGGCTTTTAAAAGGAGAAAACCGCAATGACAAACAATAAAATGAACTGTACCTGTTCAAACGAAAAAGTTTATTCAAAATATATAACCGAAAAAACCAAAAACGGCACATATATAAAGCCCGATACCTCATCGGAATCAAAGAGTTATTGTCCGTTTGACCGAACCGAAAATCTTGTCTCGGATTATCTTTATATCGGATATTTAAAAAACCGCGGCAAGGATACCGACCGAGAGGTTATTTCGTTTATAAAAGAAAACGGAATGCCGTACCGCAAATCGTCAAAGCTCAAAACCGATAAATTCGCCGAGGATGCAGAAATGCTTTACCTTCATATGTGCGAGGTAAAAACGCGTCCCTATCCCAAATCCCCCGAATGGGTTTTAGAACCGTCGCCCGTTGCCATCGTTGTCGATGTAATCGACAATAAAACCGTGATACGGTGGCAAACCGACAGTCTCGCGGCGGCAATCGAGCTTGGATATACAATGCTTTTGGGCGATAATCCGTGCAAGCTTACCATATGCAAAAAATGCGGTAAGCCTTTTTACGCCCGTAACCCCAAAAGAGAGTTTTGCTCACTCGGGTGCAGAAATAATTATAACGTGCAAAAATTCAGAGCAAAAAAATAAAACGGCGCAAAGTGCCCTCGTCCGAAATGTTTTAACTTAAAATATATTGCAACAGAAAGGATTTTTTACAAATGAAAGAGACAGACATAAGCAACAACAGACAACAAAATTCAAACATCATTAATTCGCTCAATCCTCTGAACGAGCCGGACGCGATGCTGTTCTTTCAAAAGGCATATGACAAATTCGAATCGCTTATACTGCCGCATATTGATTTTATCCAGTATTGTCCGCTCCTTCCGCCGAAAGAGCTTGAAAGCGTTTGCAAAATGCGTCTTTATGTTCAAAAATATCATTCCGTATTCCATAATTTATGCGAACTCGGTTTGCCGGACAACTATTCAATCTCCGACCCGGTCAGCATAAATATAGATAATTTTATTCATGCGGTAATTGACATAACGGCAACGCTCTTTCCGTGCAAGGATTTATATATAACCGCCGATGTCTCCGATGATTGCAAAACGGCAACCGTTGATATTCGCCGCACCGAGCTGATATTATATAACCTAATATCAAACGCAATCATACATAACCCCAAACGCGAAAAGCATATAAAAATTTCCGCGTTTTTAAGAGGTGACGATTTAATAATCGCGGTTAAGGATAACGGAAAGGGTCTGAAATCTCCGGAAGATTTAAAACGCTTTAACGATGATAACGACTCGCTTATAGAAAACGTTCGCTATGATTATACCACCGCATCAATAACAAATGTCGGTATTGCCCTCATCAAAAAACTTGTAAGGCAAATGAACGGAAAGGTAAAATACTATTCCACTCAAAGAGGTGTGACCGCCGAAATTTCTGTTCCACAGTCACACTTCGTACAGCCGACCCGCGTCAGATCCGTTGATGCAATGCCGTCATATGGTTTGGCTCAGGCACAGCTCGCAGGCGCGATGATTGAGATATTAGACAACTACCCTGACATTGAAATACCCAACGATTAAGATTAAAAATCAGCGGTGCCGATACAAGAACGGCATCGCTTTGACCCCCAAACATTACGATTCAAACCGATGTTTGGGGGTATCTGTTTATTTTGACTCGGTTTTATGACGCAATTTTCATATCGCACATCGGCTGCATCGTTCCGCCGCGCCACAGCATATATTTTGTTTCTGCCACAGATTTTTTTATATTCTCCGATACGGCTTCTCCGAAAATAACCGTTTCGCCGTTATTTACCGTTCCGTTTATGTTTCTGTTAAATAAACTGTTTTGGTGTATAAGCACTCCGTTTTTATCATAATACACTCGGATAACCGTAACACTATCACGGATTTTAGCGTTAAATTGCACCTTTCCGCTATCGTTTGTATATGGCTCTGTATACCATTCCGCTCTCATATCCGAAGATTTGGATTTATATATATAAAATCTTGTATCACAAATCGGCAAAGGATAATCCGTTTTATTAATCTCGTGGTCTTTTGCCGTTAGCTGTTCCTCGGTAAGATTAAAATACTCATAATAAAAGTCTAAGTACGGCTGATCATCCCATGTCACATCGGTATAATACCACTTATCGCCCAATTTTACCAAGTTCCACGCATGAGAGCCGCCGTTTCCCGCACCGGTTGCAATATGCGAATCAATCCCCACCTTGTTCAGCAAATACTGATACGCCTTTGAATATCCGTCACATACGGCATACTTATTCACAAATGCTCCGTACACCGTGTGAATCCATTCACGGCTTTGACTGTCGTCATATGCAAGATTGGCACAAATAACATCATGCAGGGCAAGAGCTTTGTCATAATCGGTCATACCCTCTGTTATATCGGCTTGTTTTATAAAACTGTTTGCCGCATTTTCTATTTTCTCTGTCATCGCTGCCGCAACTGTTTGGCCAACGCCGTATTGGGGTGTAAAAGCAAGACTTTTAACTTTCTTTTCCGAATTACATACACATCCTATTTCATCCCCGTATAAGATATGATAACGCGAATCATACTTTCCGAACCAAAACAGCTCGGGATTGTCGCCTATTATCGCTTGGGTTACCGAGCCTGTTATCACATCAACAAATTCCTGTGCATCATCTATACTTAAATCAAAATTAATGTTCACCGTTATTTTTTTATCAAAATTTCTTACCCCCGATACAAGCGCATCATATATCTTTATAAGCTCTGTTCCGTTTTCAAACTCTCCTATTGCCGTCCTGCCGTAACGGTTGTCGGAACTCACCTCCGCCGATTCGTCCAAAAGCGAAATCGCACCACCGTTTTCGGACGATTGAACGTCCTCAATATATTCAATTTTTATATCGGGGTAAACAGGAACAGCCCTTTCGGCAAACGCCGTCCTTGATATTCCCAACAACAAAATCATCGCAAATGCGGATAACAATTTTCTTTTCATTCTCATAATTCTCCTTACAGGTTAGATAATTGCAAAACCGCATTTTTATAATGATGTTTTACCCATCTATTGTATCATCTGATTGCATCTCTGTCAAGCAAGCATTTAAAAATAAAACGCATATACACTTTTTCGTATATATGCGCTTTTTTCGTTTTAGTTTTCTTAGATTCAAAGTTTCGTCATAATCTCCATTCCGCCGCCATGCGTCGGCACAAAAAGTAAATTAAATATCTCTTATCGGCAGGGCAAGGAATGAC
>URAN01000031.1 GCA_900545865.1 uncultured Eubacteriales bacterium | reverse complement strand
AAATTTTTTGAAAAAATTTTCAAAAAACTCTTGACTTTTAATAGTTAGTCACCTCACTTTAAACTTTATTCGGATGTTTACTAACATCTTTTATAAAATTCTTTGCCGCATTGTCCGAATTACCAAAAAGCGAATTTGCTATAAACTTTGCCTCGTACAATAATTCAACAAGCTGCCGCATCTTTTCGGTTGTTTGTTCAATGTTTGTCAATTCAAACTCAATCTGTACGGTTTTCATTTTTATTTCACCTCCGATTCGTGTTTTGATATATCATCAAGCGTAATGCCGAACACATCGGCAATCTTTTGCGCAAGCTCCATACTTAACTGTTTTTGTCGCTCGCCGTTTTCGATAAGGTTATAGTAGCTTTCTGAAATGTCAAGTTCGTTTGCTGTTTCCAGTTGTGTTTTAGAACTTTCTTGTCGTAGTTTTTTTAACCAAGTGCGCATTTTAACACCTCCAACCTTTGCGTATTGTCAAGTTCTTTCTTAATATATCACATACTTTGCGAAATGTCAAGTATTTTTTGAGAATTTCTTGACAATTTGCAAATAAGTATTGACTTTACACAATGTAAAGTGTATTATATAGTTAAAATTGAATATAAATCGGGTGATAGAATGATTAGATTAAGAGCGTTGCGACAAGAACAAAATATCAGTATGAAACAATTAGGCGATATTGTTGGTGTCGCCGAAAGTACGATTTCGCTTTATGAAACCGAAAAAAGAAAGGTAGATACCGATATGCTTATTAAGTTCGCTAATTATTTCAATGTATCAACGGACTATCTTCTCGGAGTATCTGACGAAAGAAACTCATCACTTGACAGCGACAATATCGGTTATGATGATTTCACATATGCAATGCATAACGAATCAAGAGATTTGACCGACGAGGACAAAGAAATGCTTTTGGATATGGCGAAAATGCTGAAAAATCGTATAGATGAAAGGAAGCGCAAAGAATAATTTTGACAGGGTAAATTAATATGCAATGTTTAGAAGATGTATACAAAAAGATAGACGATGAAGATATAGAGATATTTACGTATCGCTTAAAGTCTTGCGATGCTGTAACTATTGAAGTCGAAAAAGAATACGGGATTTTTATTGATAAAGCCCGACTAAAAAATTCAAGCGATGAATTTATGGCGTTGGCACACGAATACGGCCATTGCGAAAGCGGAACAACACACAAATTGGACAGTGAGTTTCAATTGATAGGGCAACACGAAAACCGTGCCAATCGTGCGGCGGTTTACGAATTTTTGCCCGTTGAAAAGATTAAAGACGCATTTAAGCACAAATATTTTGATTATTGGGAAATCGCCGATTATCTTGACATCCCGGAGGCGTTTGTAAAAATGGCAATCGAAATTTACATAGTAGAAGAAAAAATTTAAAAATTATAATTTATGCAAAAGAGGGAGCAAAGCAAGATGAGGAGAAAAATAGTTTTATTATTATTACTTGTTTTTATGGCATTCGGAACAGCAGCTTGTTCTGATAATAATTCACAGCAAGCCGGAACAACGAACATTGAACAACAAGAAGAAAAGGTTAAAAAGATTGATAAAAACATAGATGCTGTTGCGGAAGAACTCGGGTTATCAGAAAAGAGTGATGCGTTTTATTCTATGATTGGTGCAATTGACGGCAAGAAGTATAATGAACATAATGCGGAATTGTATCAATTTGACACAGACAGTGACGCATACAAACAAATAATCGGGTCAAACAGTGTGCTGAATGTATCGGCTTATAAAGACGGTATTATTTTGGTTTTCCCTATAGGTACCGAACCGGATGCAGAGTTAATAGAAAAATTTAACAAGATTCGGTTTAAATAGAATTTTCGCAAGAGAGGGAACAAATTATGAAATGCAAAGTATGCGGCAATGAGCTTGAAAACAATGCGAATTTTTGTACAAATTGCGGTCATAAAATCTCATTTGGATTTATAAATAAAATAAAAGAACAATTCACTAAACCATATACAAAAACAACGGTAAAGTTTGACCCTGCTTTATTAAACGCTTTATACACGAATGATTACTCTAAAACCGAACATATAAAAATTGATACATCCGATATTTTATGGAAAAATACATATAATGTAAACGTTGTCGGAGTTCTGCACTCGCATAATGGCATAAATCCGCAATCAATAATCGGCAAATTAGAGAATAAAGATAAAGTGATTCTGTATTGGGATAAAAATAACGAGTACGATAAAAAGGCTATAGAGGTTAAAACCACGCAAAATCAGCATATTGGTTGGCTCGCAAAAGATGAAAGGGATAAGAAAGCATTAATTAATGCGTTTAAGAATGAAAACGAAGTTGTTGCATGGGTATCACGCATATATGATTTAGATTCTTACCCCGGTAATTTAGGCGTTGCGGTCGGTTTTACGATAATAGAAGAGCAAGAAGTAATTGCGGATGAAAATACCGATAATATCCGAATAGATTTTCCCGATGTTGACGAAAACGGAAAAGGAGCGCTTACAATACGCGAAGCCGATATTTGCGGAGTTGACAGAAAGTATAATAATATTTTGGCGCAAGATATAATATCAAGACTTAATATCGGGGACGATGTTATCTTAAAAAATTCAGAGTCGAGTTATGCCGTGAAAGTCTTTTCCTCGGATATGAAACAATTTGGGTATCTTCCCGAGTGGGAAGATACGAGAACGCCAAAAGTTAAACAAGAAGTATATGAGAAACTTTCGGACAACGCAACAGTGCTTGCAAAGGTACAGAAAAAATATAAGAATAAAAGTGGTACTATCGGTATAGTAATAAGCATTTGCCGATACGCTGTCAGATAATACTCCACACCAAAAGCGAGGTGAAATAAGTGGCGAAGCGCAGACAGAACGGCGAGGGAACAATTTATCAGCGTCCGAACGGTCTTTGGGTATGTGAAATAACACTCGGATATGACAAAGACAACAAACGGCAAAAGAAAACCGTTTCGAGTATGAACCTCGACAAGCTCAAAAAGAAAATCAATGATTTAAAATATTTGAATGACCGAAAAATGCTTGACGCACCCGATAATATCAAACTTTCGGAATGGCTTGATTTTTGGCTCGAAACATATAAAAAAGGTCAGGTAAAACCAACAACGTACGATATGTATTATGGGGTAGTAAGCAGGTACATAAAGCCGAATTTGGGACATTATGAATTAAATAAAATTAACCAGATAATATTACAACAGACAATAAATAAAATTGCTGACGGCGGGATGTCAACCTCGTATCTTAAACAGATAAAAATAACATTGACGCAGGCATTCAAAAAAGCAATCGAATTGAATAAGATATACAAAAATCCTTGTGACGGATTGGTTATTCCTCAAAAGCTGCCGAGAGAGAGGATGGCATTTACGGTCGATGAACAAAAGAGATTCTTGAACGAGTGCAATAATTCAAAAAGTACATATCACAATATGTTTATTTTTGCATTTAATACCGGAATGCGGCTCGGCGAAATACAAGCCTTGACGTGGGAGGATTTAATTGATAATGACACCGCTGTTTCAATAGGAAAAACACTGGTTACGGTGCGTGAATATGACGAACGGGCAGAAAAACGGCAAAGGACAATTATAGGTTCAAGTGCAAAAACAGACAGCAGTAAAAGAATTGTTCCGCTGAATAAAAAAGCGAAACTCGCGGTATTAAAACAACGCGAAAATAACGATAAAAATTCGCCGTTTATATTTTATTCGTTATCGGGAACACCCGTTCAAAAGCGAAACATATATCGCAAGTTTGACGAAATAAAAAGCAATGCGAATATAAAATCGGATGTAACTTTTCATTCAATGCGTCACAGTTTTGCAACAAGACTAATTGAAAATGGTGCAGACATAAAAACGGTGTCCGAACTGCTCGGGCATAAATCAATACAAATTACGCTTGATATATACGGTCACGTGTCGGGCGACCTCAAAAACAAAACTATCAGCTTATTGGATTAAGTGAGATAAGTACGGTAGTTGTACGGTAGTTGTACGGTAGTTAATATTTTCAATTAGCTTTAGCATAAAATAAGAATTTTCAATAAACAGCTAAACAAAAGGCTTTTTCGAAAATACTGTTTCGATGATAATATGTTAAAAAGATATTACGCAAAACTTTTAATCAAGGTGTCCGGAGTTCGAATCTCCGATGGGTCACCACGTTGCGGCAAGTCTTTTGACTTGCCGTATTTTTGCAAAATACGGCTTCGTTTTATCGACTGCCGCTCCTTTATCCCACAAAACCTCTTGGGTTTTGTTGGAACCCTATTCACTTGTAAACGCATTCGCAACGTTTCGCTGTCACTACCACCTTTTTGCGAGAGCGCCTTCGGCGCAAACTTATATTCAAACTTTTACCACGTTCGCGCATAACCTTATAAGCGTAATATTTGTAAATACTTGTTAAATATACGAAAAAACACAAAAAGATATGAACAAAATATAAATTCTTAATAAAGCGGAAAAATAATACTTGATAATTGTCGTAATATGATGTACAATATATAAGTATAATACTATATAAAAGTTTTATGAAACGAGGATTGAAACGCAGCAATGAAAATTCTTTTTATGGGAACGCCCGATTTTGCCGTTCCGTGTTTGGATATACTTGTGTCGAACGGTTTTGACGTATGCGGCGCGGTAACACAGCCCGACAAGCCAAAGGGCAGAGGGCACAAGCTTACACCGCCGCCCGTCAAAGAGTACGCGATAAGCAAAAACATTCCGGTTTATCAGCCGCAGACCCTGAAAGACGGGGAGTTTGAAAAGGTTCTCGATGAGCTTAAACCACAGCTCATCGCCGTTGTGGCATACGGAAAGATTTTGCCCGAGTATATACTCGATTTTCCCGAATACGGATGTGTAAATGTTCACGGCTCGGTTCTTCCCAAATACCGCGGCGCAGCGCCGATACAGTGGGCGATAATAAACGGTGACAAGACAACAGGCGTTACCACCCAGTATATGAAAATGGGAGTTGATACCGGAGATATAATTTTTACCGATGAAACGGAAATCCTGCCCGATGAAACATACGGCGAGCTTTATACGCGCCTGTCGCAATCGGGGGCAGAACTTTTGTTAAAGACTGTGAACGCGATAAAAGACGGAACAGCGCCGCGCACTGAACAGGACGAAAGTGAGGCAACACACGCGCCGATGCTGACCAAAGAAACAGGTCACATCGATTGGACAAAGAGCGCGGATGAGGTTTTGAGCCTTATAAGGGGAACAAACCCGTGGCCGATGAGTTATGCAATGTACGGCGATGAAATGATGAAGGTTTTCGGTGTGAAAAAGGGCAGCGGCTTTGATGCTCCGCCCGGCAAAATCCGCATTGTGAACAAAAAACTTGAAATCTCATGCGGCAAAGACAGCGTTGTTGTTGACGAGATTCAGTTCAAGGGCGGCAAGCGTATGACCGTTGCGAGCTATCTCAACGGTCATGATATTGACGAAAATATAATATTGAAATAACAAATAATATAACGGAGATGATAATAATATGCCATTCCTTTTTTATGACCCGACATGGATAATATTGCTTCCTGCAATAATTCTTTCGATTTGGGCATCGGCAAACGTAAAATCAACATTCGGAAAGTATTCGCGTATGTATAATCGTTTTGGGTTGACGGGTGCGGACGCGGCAAGAAAAATTCTTGATATGAATGGACTTTATGATGTGAGAATCGAGCGTATCTCGGGCGAACTTACCGATAACTATGACCCGCGCACAAATGTTGTACATCTGTCCGAATCGACATATTCGAGCCAATCGGTGGCTGCGGTCGGTGTTGCCGCGCATGAGGTCGGACACGCGATTCAGCACGCAACGGGGTATTCACCGATAAAAGTGCGAAATGCGATTGTTCCGGCGGTTAATGTATGCAATATGCTTTCGATGCCGATAATCTTATTGGGTATAATCCTTTCGTATAACCAAACTTTGGTTGATTTGGGAATAATACTTTTTTCGGCAACAGTATTGTTTCAGCTTATAACTCTGCCGGTTGAATTTAACGCGAGCAGCCGCGCCCTGCGTACGCTTGAAGGTCAAAACATTCTTGCGCCCGATGAAATGCATGGTGCGTCCAAAGTTTTGCGCGCGGCGGCATTGACATATGTTGCGGCGGCGTTGAGTTCTCTGCTCAGCCTGCTCAGACTTATTCTGATATTCGGCGGCAACAGAAACAGCAGAGATTAGAGAATATGAGGAAGGCTTTTTGAACGAGTAAACAAATAATGCGGATAATTGTAAATGCGCATCGGGCGGTCGGGGTCGCAGATTGCCTGTGGCAATCGTTTTGCGATTGACCGAGTCGGCAGACGAGAGCCGCCCATACAGACTCATGCCTAAATTCACAAAGAATTAATTCATTTAAAAACCGTGGAATATGAGGTGATTTTTCTTGACGAAAAACCCGAGAGAGGCTGCTGCTGCGGCTCTTGTTAAAATCGAAAAAGACGGTGAATACTCAAACCGCGCACTTTTGGAAAGTGTGCGCGGCACCGAACCGCGCGACACGGCACTTGCAACCGAGATTGTTATGGGCGTTTTGAGAAACAAGATATATCTTGATTTTATCATCCGCTCATATTCTAAAATACGGCTGAAAAAGCTCAGCCCGTGGGTGTTGCAGATATTGCGGTGCGGAGTGTATCAGCTTGTTATGACGGATAAAATTCCGCCGTCCGCCGCCTGTAACGAGGCGGTTAAGCTTGCGGCAAAATACGCACATTCGGCGGCAAAAGGCTATGTCAACGGCGTTTTGAGAACCGTATCGAGAAATCTCGACAGCCTTCCCGAGCCGACAGGCACAAAAGCGGAGGTTATGTCAATCGTGTATTCGTGTCCGCTTTGGATAACCGAAAAGCTGATTGAACAATTCGGGACCGAGGAAACGGAAAGTATCCTGACCGACAGCCTTATTCCGCATCTGACGATGCTAAGGGTGAACACTCTTAAAACAACGCCGCGTGCGCTTTGCGAAAGTTTGGAAGAATCGGGAATAAGGACGGAAGAGGATGTTGATGTTCCCGAATGCCTGCGTGTTTTCGGCGCGATTGATATTGGGCGTTTGGGTCAATACAAAGACGGACTTTTTACGCCGCAGAATATAAATTCGATGCGTGCGGCGCTAATACTCAATCCGCACAGCGGTGAGACGGTTATGGATTTGTGCGCCGCCCCGGGCGGCAAGACAACGCATATTGCCGAGCTTATGGAAAACCGCGGCAGAGTGATTGCTTTTGATATTCATAAGCATAAAATCGCACTTATTGAGAATGCGGCAAGTCGGCTCGGTATAGATATAATCGAGGCAAAATGTGCCGATTCGGAAAAACTTTCGGAAGAATATATCGGCTGTGCCGACCGTGTTTTGGCGGATGTTCCGTGTTCGGGAATCGGCGTGATACATAAAAAACCCGACATAAAGTATAATCGCAGACCCGAGGACATCGAACAGCTTTGCAAAATTCAAGAGAAAATTTTGGAGAACGCGGCGCGGTATTTAAAAGACGGCGGAGTTTTGGTGTATTCGACCTGTACGATTTTTAAAGATGAGAACGAATATCAAATCGAACGTTTTTTAGAGCGGCACGATGAGTTTGAAAAAGAATTTGAAAAACTTTATCTCGCTCACGAAACAGGCGGCAGCGGATTTTATATCTGTCGAATGGTTAAAAATTCCGCGCGTGTATAAACATAGAGTATAAGCAAAGGAAGAGATTGAAATTAAGACGAATTTAAGAGATTTTACGCTTGCCGAAATCGAAGAAATGATGGCTGAATTCGGCGAACCGAAATTTCGGGCGAAACAAATCTTTGAGTGGCTTTATAAGACCGAGAGCGGTTTTGACGCAATGACAAACGTCCCCAAACGCTTAAAAGAGCGTTTGGCGGAAAAATATTCGGTGAACGGCTTGAAAATTTCAAAAAAATTTGTTTCATCTATTGACGAAACACGTCGTTATCTGTTACAATTAGAGGACGGACGATTTATTGAATCCGTACTTATGAAATATCATCACGGATATACGATATGCGTATCATCTCAGGTCGGCTGTGCAATGGGCTGTGCCTTTTGCGCATCGACAAAAGGCGGTAAGATACGAAATTTAACGGCGGGCGAGATAATCGGTCAGGTTGCCGCGGTTCAAAATGACCTCGGTGAGAGAATTTCGAACATTGTGCTTATGGGTATGGGCGAGCCGCTCGACAATTTTGACAACGTTATGAAATTCCTTGAAAATGTGAACAATCCGCTCGGGTTGGGTATAGGGCAAAGACATATATCTCTTTCGACCTGCGGAATATGCGACAGGATATACGAGCTTGCCGACAGGGATTTACAGATAACCCTTTCAATATCGCTCCACGCGGTGACGGATGAAAAACGTTCGCGGATTATGCCGATTAACAGAAGGTATAATATAGAAACGCTGATGTCGGCGTGCCGATATTATATAAAAAAGACAAACAGACGAATATCGTTTGAATATACTCTGATAAGCGGCGTGAACGATACAACCGATGAGGCAAAAGCCTTGCTTTCGCTTATATCGGGAATGTTGTGCCACGTTAATCTTATCCCCGTCAACAAGGTCAGCGGCACGGGATTTTCGCCGACGGTGGCGAGGTCGGTCGAACGCTTTCGCCAAACGCTTGAAAACGGCGGAGTTTCGGCAACGGTCAGACGTGAGATGGGTGCGGACATAAGCGCGGCGTGCGGACAGCTCAGAGCCGCGGCAGAGGGAATACAATAAACATTTTGTAAAATAAGATAAAATATATAAACAATTTATTCAACGCAACAGACATATCCGAATTTTAGGAGGATAACCCCCCGATAAATTCGGAAAATTATGAGTTACAGGGGGTGTGTTGATTGGTCGAAGTATTTGGTTTAAGTGATGTCGGATGCATAAGAGAGCTGAACGAGGATTGCTATTGCATATGCGGATTCGGTGATAATTCCGAAAGAGGCTTTTGCATTCTGGCGGACGGAATGGGCGGGCACAATGCAGGAGAGGTCGCCAGTCAGAACGCGGTCAAGCTCATCGCGGAAGAGATGAACAGGCTGCTTGAATCGGGCGAAAAAGAGATACCGGGACAGCTCAGCCGAGCCGTGTCGGCTGCAAACACGGGCGTTTATACGATGGCATCCGAAAACCCGATTCATCGGGGAATGGGAACAACGGTTGTTACGGCGTTTATCGATGACGGAACGGCGTATGTGGCAAATGTCGGCGACAGCCGCGCATATGCGGTCAGAGATGATGAAATCGTCCAGATTACCACCGACCATTCGGTTGTGTCCGAACTCGTTATGAGAGGGACGATAACAAAAGAAGAGGCTCGGCTGCATCCGCAAAAGAATATTATTACACGCGCGGTCGGAACGGACAAATCGGTCAGAACGGATATATTTGAATATAACTATTCGCCGGGTGACGTGATGATAATTTGCAGTGACGGGCTTTCGACAATGCTCGATGATAACAGGATTCTCGAGATTATCAAAAGTAAAAAAACATCGGAAGATACGGTCAATTCGTTGATTGCCGCCGCAAAAGATGAGGGCGGACTCGATAACATAACCGTTATTTGTATCCGCTTTATATAGGAGGAATGATTTATGGATTTAGTAGGAAAAATGCTTGCGGGGCGTTATGAAATATTAGAGGAGATAGGAAAAGGCGGTATGGCGTATGTCTATAAGGCGCGCTGTCACTTTTTGAACAGACTTGTCGCAATAAAAGTCTTAAAAGAAGAGCTTAGAGATGACAAAGAGTTTGTTCACCGCTTTAACACAGAGGCACAGGCAGCGGCGAGAATCACCAATCCGCACGTTGTGTCGATATATGATGTCGGTTTTGAAAACGGGCTTTATTATATCGTTATGGAATACGTTGACGGTATAACCCTTAAAGAATATATTGCCGAGAAACACGTTCTTCCGTGGCGACAGGCGGCGGAGTTCGCGGCGCAGATATGCGAGGGCTTGTCGGCGGCGCACAAACAGAACGTGATTCACAGGGATATAAAGCCCCAGAATATAATTATGACCGATAAACAGGTGCTTAAAGTAACCGATTTCGGCATTGCGCGTGCGACCACGCAAGCAACAACGACAACCTCAACATCGACAATCGGAACGGTGCATTACCTTTCGCCCGAACAGGCAAGGGGCGGTTATACAAACGAGAGAACCGATATTTATTCGCTCGGCGTTGTTTTGTATGAGATGCTCACGGGGCGGCTTCCGTTTAATGATAACACAGCCGTTGCGATTGCGATTAAGCATATCCAGGAAAAACCCGTTCTTCCGCGGATATTGAACAGCGATATTCCCAAAGCAATGGAGGATATTGTGATGAAAGCGCTGAATAAAGAACAGAGTTTGAGATACGCAAGCGCGGACGAATTCTTATCCGACCTTAAAAAGGTCATAAAGAATCTGAATACAAGCATCAGAGCGGCAGCGGCGGAGGATATTGACGCAACAATAAAGCGCGACCCGATAGGCGATGAAGATATTGATAACTATCGCCGCAGTCATAACCAAATGCAGGCGAACGGTGTTCAAAACGATTCCGAACCGAATCGGTACGCGGAAAAGCTTGACAGAGATATAGAGGAAAACAGGAGAAGGCGTATGGACAGACAACGACAGATTCGCGAACAGAAAAAGAAAGAAAAGAGAATTACATTTGCCGCAATCCTTGCTGCGATTGTGGTGCTTGCCGGAGTGATTTTCCTGATTAAAGGTCCGATGTCGGCGATTTTCGGCGGTGGGGACAAGGTGACAATACCGAACCTTATTGATATGAAGCTCACCGACGCACAGAATCAATACAAGCCCCAAGGCTTTAGTATTGTCAAGAACGGCGAACGTGAAAGCGACAAAGAGGCAGGAACGATTCTCGAACAGGACAAAGCGGCAGGAACGGAAATCAGCGGTAAGGATATTCGGATATTCGTTGTGGTAAGTTCGGGTTCAAAGACAGCGGCGGAATTAAAAAATGTTGATGATTATGCAAAGCTTAAAGTCGATGATGCAAAGGCAAAAATTTCGGCAAGCGGTTTCCGTGTGAACGTTGTCGAGGAAGAGAGCAGCGACACGGCAGCGGGAATCGTCATCAGACAAGAGCCTGCGGCAGGTTCAAAGGCTGCAAGCGGAAGTCTTGTAACGCTTTATGTAAGCAAAGGCTCGGACAGCAAGACCGATAATAAGTCGAACACAACAACCGATAATTCGTCAAAGACGAATACCGATAAAAAGAACGAACAACAGACCCCTTCGTCAACGGATAATTCGCAAAGCGGAAATTCCAATAACGGCACGGGCAACGGTGGTTCGTCACACTCATCGAACAGCGGTTCAAACAGCTCGTCGTCAAATAATGGCTCAAACGGAAGTTCGACCGGCGGCTCTAACAGCGGAACAACCGGCGGTTCGTCACACTCATCGAGCGGCGGTTCAACGGGCGGCTCGTCGGGCGGCTCATCGGGCGGTTCTTCCGGTTCGGGCGGAACAGGAAACGGTGCTCCCGGAATTACAAACTGATTTGAATAAGAACGGACGGATTGTAAATTATGTCTGATAAAAAGTATAAAGGAAGAATTATAAAAGGTGTCGGCGGTTTCTACTATGTAGATACCGCCGAATATGCAAGTGAGGGCGGTGAAAACGCCGTTTTCGAATGTCCCGCGAGAGGACGGTTTCGAAAATATAAACAGACACCTCTTGTCGGCGATATTGTGACGGTTATTGCGGACAACCTCTCAAAAAAAGGCGTAGTTGATGAGATTCTGCCGCGCAGAAACGTGCTGCTCAGACCGCCCGTGGCAAACGTAACACAAATGGCGGTCGTGATTGCGGCGGCGAATCCGCGCCCGAATCTGTATTTGACCGACAAGATGCTTGCCGCCGCACAGGCGGCAAGGATTGACGCGGTTGTCTGTGTGAATAAAACGGATATAGAAAACGCCGATGTGATTTGCGAAATATACAAATCCGCAGGATATTGCACAATACCGATGAGCGCGTCGGACGGCACAAACGTTGATATTCTCAAAGAAAAACTGAACGGAAATATCACGGTTTTTGCCGGGAATTCGGGCGTGGGCAAGTCAAGTATATTAAACTGTGTCAGCGGTACTGAACGTTTTGAAACGGGCGAAATAAGCAGCAAAGCGGAGCGCGGCCGTCATACGACTCGGCATACCGAGCTTGTAAGGCTCGACAGCGGCGGATATATAATTGACACCCCGGGTTTCGGAACGATAGATTTCAGCGGAATTTCGCCGAGTGAATGCGTTTCGTTTTTTAAGGAATTTGAAAATTATACGGGTGATTGCAGGTTTTCGGATTGTCGGCATATGTCCGAACCCGATTGCGGCATTACCGCGGCGGTTGAACACGGCGAAATTGCAAAGTCGAGATATGAGAGCTATGTCAGAATGCTGACCGATGCCGAGTCCGACAGCAAACGCTGAATTTCAGCGGCGACAGGCACGTATTGAAAGATAAATGATAATGGGTGATAACAATGAATGAAACAAAAACAATTAAAATTGCGCCGTCAATTCTTGCGGCGGACGCGGCACGCTTGGGCGCGGAAGCCGAAAAGGTTGAAAAAGGCGGTGCGGAATGGCTGCATCTCGATATAATGGACGGACATTTTGTGCCTAATTTAAGCTTTTCGGCACAGGTTGTCAAGGCTCTGAGACCTCTGTCAAAGCTGTTTTTTGACGTGCATCTTATGATTTCCGACCCGTCAAAGTACCTCGATGATTTTATCGATGCGGGGGCAGATATTATAACCGTACATAAAGAGGCTTGCGGCAATGATGAGCTTAAAGAAATATCCGAACGCCTGCACAAGCGCGGCGTAAAAGCAGGGATTTCGGTTAAGCCGGGTACGCCGCCCGAGAGCATAAAGGCTCTTATGCCATACTTTGATATGGTTCTTGTTATGACGGTCGAACCGGGCTTCGGCGGTCAGTCATATATAAGCGATATGAATGACAAAATCAAAAAAATTGCCGAATATTCGGCTGCGGATTTTCCTAATATGATAATAGAGGTTGACGGCGGTATCAACGCCGAAACCGCGGCACAGGCGGCGAAAAGCGGCGCAACGGTTCTTGTTGCAGGTTCATCGGTTTTCCGTGCCGCCGATGCGGCAAAGGCGATTTCCGAAATACGTACTGCGGCGGAAAAAGCAATTGTGGGATGATTGAATATGAAATATTTTGATACGGACACAAAAACAGCGGCAATATTCTGCGGCGCGGAAATAGAAAATTATGACTTTTTAAAAAGAATCGATTTTACATCGATGTATATAATATGTGCCGATTCGGGGTTAAGACACGCAAAAGCGTTAAAGCTCGAACCGAATTTGGTTGTCGGCGACCATGATTCTTGGTGCGGAGAGTATCCCGAAAGTGCCGAAAGAATCGAATGTAAACCCGAAAAGGACGATACTGACGCAGGTTTGTGTATAAATGGGGCAATAGAGCGCGAATTTAATAAAATCCTGCTTTTGGGGGCAACGGGCGGCAGACTCGACCACGAATTTTCGCATTATTGCCTTATGGCAAACGCCCTCGAGCGCGGTGTGAGGATAACGATGATTGACGAAAATAACGAGATTTGGTTAGAGAATAAGCCGTTTGAGCTGAGCCGCGCCGAGGTTGACAGGGATGGAAAGAGGTATGTTTCATTTTTTTCTTACGGCGGTGACGTTCAAAATTTTTCGGTACACGGTCTTAAATATACCGCCGAAAACATAAATCTCAAATGCAGTGCGGCAGTTGCGTCAAGCAACGAGTTTGACGGCGGCGATACGGCAAAGATTGATTTTTCGGACGGAATGGTTTTGGTTATGATTTGCAAAGACCCGAGCGATTGAGTTCGGGGTTTTATAAAACGGCAAAAGAGGTTTTATGATGAAACACAAAATGATTTTTAACTTTAAAAAGATGATAGCGATTGCGATGATTGTTATGACTATGGCTGTGCTGCTCTGCGGCTGTTCCGAGGTTGAAAGCGAAGCGAGGGACGCGTTTGAACAAACAATGAACGCCTTTAAAAGCGGTGACAAAACCGCAATCAGCGAATATTACAGCTTTGACCGCATAACCGCTTACATAGACGAGTCAGACGGCGAGGAATTCCGCGATGCGGTATTGGCAACGCTTGCGGATATGAATTATACCGTCAAGTCGTCAAAGACGGTAAACGATGATTCCGTGGTTTTGAACGCGGATATAGAAACGGTTGATTTTTCGGCAATAGTGGACAGCTTTATAAACAAGGTGATAGAGATGTCAAACAGCGAGGAATATCAAAAAAGCGTTCCGACAATGACGGATGAAAAATACAACGCGGTTATGACCGATTTGATGAAGCAATGCATAACCGGCGGAAAACAGAAAAAGACAACAACGAATATTGACATAACTATGATAAAGACATCAAACGGAAAGTGGGTAATCGGCGGAAATTCCGATGAGGTTCTCGGTATTCTCTTTGCCGATTTAAGCGAAGCGACAGACTATTTGACTTAAATCCCATAGCCCTTTCGGCGCATTCAAAACGGAATAAATTAACGCTCCTTTGCATAAAATTAAAAGCAAAGGGGCTTTTTAATTATATAAAGCCTGTCGGAACGGAGAGATTTGTTATGATACGAGCGTTTAACTTAAAAAAGTTTTTGTCAAGCGTTGCATACCCTGTCGGCGGAGGAGTACTGTCCGCAATTTTGACGAGCGGAGCGATGAAAAGCTATGCCGATATGTCCAAACCGCCGCTTTCGCCGCCGGGGTGGGTTTTTCCCGTTGTGTGGACGATATTATATATTCTTATGGGAATCTCATTGTATATCATTCGCGAATCGGCGGTTTCGCGTTGTCAGAAAAATGACGCAATACTCAAATTTGTGATTCAGCTCATCCTGAATATCCTATGGCCGATATGGTTCTTTTCATTCAGGTTTTGTGCGTTTGCGGCGGTGTGGCTTGTCGCATTGATAATCTCGGTTGCGCTTATGATTAACGCTTTTTCAAAAATAAGCCGCACGGCGGCGTATATCCAAATTCCGTATCTGCTCTGGTGTATATTTGCGCTTTATCTCAATATCGGAATATGTGTCCTCAGGTGATTTCGGGCATATAAAAACCGCGGTTTGCCGTCAGGTAAACCGCGGTTTTTTAAAGATTGACAAACAATCTTTTTATATGCATTCGAACTACATAATGCCCATAAATTTGAGAACAAAGTAGATAGCGAACAATGCTGTTGTTACCCACATAACAGGCTTAACGTCTTTAATTTTACCTGTGATAACTTTGAGGATAACCCATGTCAGCATACCGAACATAATACCGTTTGCGATTGAGTATGTAAGCGGCATAAATACGATTGCTGCGAATGCGCCGAGAGTATCGGCGATGTCACTGTCAAAGTCAACGTTCTTGATTGAACCAAGCATCAAAAGACCAACGAACATCATAGCCGGAGCCGTTGCGAACGAAGGAATAGCCAGGAATATCGGTGAGAATACGATTGATACGAGGAAGAGCAGAGCTGTTACAACAGATGCAAGACCCGTTCTGCCGCCGGCGGAAACACCTGCGCTTGATTCAACATAGCTTGTAACCGTTGATACACCGAGAGCCGCACCGACACAAGTACCTACTGCGTCAGCCATAAGAGCGCCCGTTGCGTTCGGAAGCTCGCCTTTTTCGTTGAGAAGGTTACCTTTTTCTGCAACGCCGATAAGAGTACCGACGGTATCAAATATATCAGTATAGAGGAAGGTAAACATAACAACGAGGAACGTTGAAAGGTTTGCTGTGATATAGCTGAAATCAAAGTTACAGAAAACAGGTGCCTCAATGTTAAAACCGTTGCTGAATGACGGAATAAGTGAGTAAACTCCGTTTTCAATATCAACAACGTACCAGCCGCCGAGTTCCGCAAATATACCGAAAACCCAGGTAATAAGGATGCCGAGAAGAATGCTTCCGGGAACCTTAAAGTGGTGCAGAACACCGATTACCAAAAGACCGACGATTGACAGAACGAACTGAGGTGAACCAAAGTCACCGATGCCGACCAAAGTCGCGTCGTTGTTGATAACGATACCTGCGTTTATCATAGCAATTATTGTTATGAACAAGCCGATACCTGCCGTGATACCGAATTTAAGGTTTGCCGGTATCTGGTTGATGAGAGCCTCTCTGAACTTACAGAGTGAAAGCAGAGCAAAGATAACACCCTCGATTAAGATTGACGTAAGCGCAACCGAATAAGGGATTCCCATAGCGCCGCATACCGTAAATGCAAAGAACGCGTTAAGACCCATACCTGATGCCAAGGCAACGGGATAGTTGGCAAAGAATGCCATACACAGTGTTGCAATAGCCGCCGAAAGAGCCGTACCGGTGAGGATTGCTCCCGGTGTTGCACCCGGAATAGTACCGAGCTGTGCGGGGTTTACGGCAAGGATATAAGCCATTGCCAAAAACGTTGTGATACCGGCGATGACCTCAGTCTTTACGTCAGTACCGTTTTCTTTGAGTTTGAAAAGTTTTTCCATTACTCTAAATCCTTTCTTTTGTAATTTACCGGTTTTTCAACCTATAAATTAACATAATATTAACAATATGTTCATATTATACTATTATTTTTCAAAATATGCAATAGTTTATTCAAAAAAAATAATATTTGATTATTTAAGACAAAAAACGAGGGGTTTTGCCCGCCGATATTTATATCAAATTATCAAAAATAAACAAAAACAAATAAAACTATTGACATTCGGCGGCAGATGTGAGATAATTTGAGAAAATGAAAATTGAATATTGACTTTTATTATGTTGATAGAGGTGCGGTATTTAAGAGTAATCCGAGCGCGCAAGGGCGGACAGCCTGCGGCGGATAAAAGGAAATATCGCCGAAATGTACGGGGGTCTGTCCCGAACCGTATGTTGGGTCGCAACAGAATATGTTGCGGACTGTCACACCGGTGGAGCGCTATCTTGATTTGTATTTTGGTTTGAATAAAAAGACCGTGTACGTTGATTGGTTGGCGTGCGCGGTCTTTTCGTTTTATCCGATTAAATTCGGTTTATGCTGTTGTAAAAGAATTAAAATTAATATATAAAAAAGGTGGAAAAAAAATGAAGATGAAAAAGATTATTGCAGGATTACTTGCGGCGGCGTCGGTTATCGCGCTTACCGCTTGCGGAAACAACGCGGCGGACAACCAAAAGGTTGGCGATGAAACCACGGCAAGCAACGTTTTGCGCGTTGGTATGGAGTGTAACTATGCTCCGTATAACTGGTCACAGGCGGATAACTCAAACGGCGCGGTTGCCATTTCAAACGTTGATAATATGTACACAAACGGCTATGACGTTCAGGTCGCTCAAAAGATTGCGGACGCACTCGGAAAGGAACTTGAAATACAGGCTCTTGAGTGGGACAGCCTTGTCCCGGGCGTTCAGTCGGGCAAGCTCGATATGATTATCGCAGGTATGAGCCCGACGGCGGACAGAAAAGAAAAAATCGACTTTTCGAATAACTATTACACATCGAACCTCGTTGTCGTTACCAAAAAGGGCAGCCTTTCGGATGTAAAAACGATTGCCGACCTTAAAGATAAAAAGATTGCGGCACAATCGGGTACATTCCATCTCACCGCTTTGACCGAACAGACCGAGGCAAAAGCAAGCGAAATGGCTGACTTTTCGGCAATGCTCATCGCTCTCAAAGCAGGAACGATAGACGGATACATCGCAGAGGAACCGACCGCAATGGCGGTAATTCAGGATTCCGCATACGATTATGTTCCGCTTGTGAACAACGACACGGGATTTAAAGTTGCCGATGACGAAGTAAGCATCGCTGTCGGTGTTAAAAAAGGCTCTGACTTAACCGAAAAGATTAACGCCGCAATCGCGTCATTGGACAGCGCGGCACAAAAAGAGCTTATGCAAAAAATGGTTAACATCGCTCCCAAGTCAGAGGAATAAGACACAGACTTAACAAAATAATCGGGTTAGCAGGTAGATAAATTATGCAGGCATTTTTCAATGAAGTATTATCAATTGTTGCCGAGTACAAGGGTTATCTCTTACAGGGTATAGGCTTTACAATGCTTATTGCCCTTTCGGGAACGATTATAGGATTGGTTATAGGACTTATTACGGGAATCATACGCACGATTCCCAAGTCCAAAAACCCCGTGATTCGGGTTATATTAAAAATAGTTAATGTTTTAATCAGCATTTATGTCGAGGTATTCAGAGGTACGCCGATGATGGTACAGGCAATGGTTATATACTGGGGCTATGCTTTTATGAACGGCGGACAGACTCTGCCGCTTATACCGGCAGGTATGTTTATCGTTTCGATAAACACCGGCGCATATATGGCGGAAATAGTCAGAGGCGGTATCATCTCGATTGACAAAGGACAGTTCGAGGGTGCGTATTCAATAGGTATGAACCATTGGCAGACAATGATAAACGTTATTGTTCCTCAGACAATGCGCAACATCCTTCCGGCGATAAGCAACGAGTTTGTCATAAACATAAAAGACACATCGGTTTTGAATGTTATCGGTGTAACGGAACTGTTTTTCTTTACAAGCAAGATTTCAAAAATGACGTGGGCAATATTTGAATCGTATTGCGTGGCGTGCGTGATATACTTTGTGCTTACGTTCACGATAACGCGTATCTTAAAGGCGATAGAGCATAAGATAGACGGACCGTCATCATATCTTATACACCATTCGTCCACAATGCCGGACGCGAGCTTTTCAGCAGAGGAGGCGAGATAATGAATACGGCTAACAACACCGAATCAAACACAATAATAAACATCAGAGGACTTAAAAAATCTTTCGGCGAGAACGAGGTCTTAAAGGACATTAACTTTTCGGTAAAGACGGGTGATGTTACCTGTATCATCGGCTCGTCGGGGTCGGGAAAGTCAACGCTTTTGAGATGCGTTAATCTTTTGGAAGAACCGACGGGCGGCGAGATTGTGTATAACGGTAAAAATATCCTTGAAACAAAGGACATCCCGGCATACCGCGCCAAAGTCGAAATGGTTTTTCAGAGCTTTAACCTTTTTGAAAATATGACGGTTTTAAAGAACTGTGTCATAGGTCAAAGAAAGGTCTTAAAGACGGATAAAGAAACGGCGAAAAAGAGGGCGATGGAGTGTCTTGACAAAGTTGGGATGCTTCCGTATATCAACGCAAAGCCGAAACAGTTATCGGGCGGACAGAAACAGAGAGTGGCAATTGCGCGCGCTCTTGCGATGAAGCCCGATGTGATATTGTTTGACGAACCGACATCGGCGCTTGACCCTCAAATGGTCGGCGAGGTTCTCGAGGTAATAAGAGAGATTGCAAAAGAGGGTATGACAATGATTATCGTCACACATGAGATGGCTTTTGCGAGAGATGTGTCAAACCACGTTGTGTTTATGAAAGACGGCGTTATCTGTGAAGAGGGTACGCCCGAACAGATTTTTACATCGCCGCAAAAGACCGAAACAAAGGAATTTTTGTCGCGGTTTATGAACGGCTGATACACACAAATGAATACTTAAAAAAGGGCTGTTGCCGACTCGATTTTTCAATAATCGGGTCGGTGCCGGCTCTTTGTTTTTGAACGGGTTAATTTTGTGAATTTCGGCATCGCGGGATGTCGGGGACGCCATCCCCTGCAAATATACGTTTTATTCATTCAAAAACCGTGAAATCATAGTCGTCGGTTCTTTACTAATCGACAAAAATGTGGTATAATATAAAAATGGGAATAAAAGGGAGAGCGTTTGACTTTTAAATACACGGTTGATTTGTAAAAAATATCTGTGTAAGGTCTGTATTTTGCAAAAAGCTTATATTTATGAATAATGGCTTTCAAGAAATTGTCATTTAAGGAGATTCAATAATGAAAGATAATTTAAAATTTTATATTTGCGATGACAATATAGACTTTGCAAACATAATAAAAAAGGAAATTACATTATGTGTGAATGACAAACGAAACTGTGAAACCACTGTGTTCAACAGCGGCGCGGCACTGTTGAAGCAGTTCGATATTCAAGCGGCTGACGTTGTATTACTCGACATAGATATGCCCGAAATGAACGGATTTGAAGTGGCGTCTTTGCTTCAGCAAAGAAAAGAAGATATTTTTATTTTGTTCGTAACAAGCCACGAAGATAAGGTGTACCAGTCGTATGACTATCACCCTTTTTGGTTCATACGAAAGAGCCATATGCACGATTTAAAAGTTGTTATTTCCAAACTTTTAAGAAAAATTGATGTTGAAAAAGAAAGAAAAAAATTAATATTTAACCTTAAAGCAGAAAACTGTGCCATAGAAATTGACATAAACACGGTGATGTATATAGAATCACACAGAAACAATATCATTATACATGACAGGATTACGAATGAAAAGCAAGTCAGGTGCAAAATAACAGAAGCCGAAAAACAGTTGTATCCGTTTAATATCGTTCGGATTCAAAATGGTATTTTGGTCAATTGTCGGTATATTTCAAAAATAACAAGCAGAGATGTAATTTTAACGGATGAAACACATCTTGGTTTGAGCCGTTCGAGAATTGATTCTGTCAGAGAGGAATATCAGAACTTTATCAGGAGGACTTTGGTATGATTGAGTTGGCTTTTGAAATATTCATCAATCTTATCGAAACGTTTATAATGACGGATTTTGTTACCCGCTATCTTGAAACAAAGTATACGGATAATAAGAAAATACTCGGCTTTGCGCTATGTTGGATTACTGCATTTACACAAATGTGTGTTATGAATAAAATTACGGAATTGGAAACAATCGGTGCTTTTATTCCCATTATTATTTACTTTACATATGCATTGATATTTTTAAAAGGCAGTATAGGGTTAAAACTTTGGATAGCTTTCTTTACCGAATTGATTGCATATGTAATAGCACTTATAACAAATCTCATTATATGCTATATTATAGGATATAATCCGTCGGATATGATTTCGGTTTTTAATAATACGCGAATTATCGGAGTTATAATTACAAAAATGATGTTGTTTTATACGACGCGGTTTATTTTAAAGAATAAATATAAGTATTCTTTGAATAAATATAAATGGCTGATGTTGATATGTATGCCTGTTATATCGCTGATTTCGTTGGGTGCATTGATGAAAGTTACGCTGTATAATTCGGGGATAAAGCTGTATATTTTGATTGGAATGTCTTGTATAGTTGTCGCCGATATAGTAACATATTTATTTTTTGTCGTAATGAATAAAGAATATGAAAATACAATAAATGCACGATTGCTCGAACAACAGAACGAAACATTAAAGAAAAGTATGATTGATAAAGACGCATTTGTAAGGGAGATGAAAACGGTTCGGCATGATATAAAGAATCAGCTTTTAACGATATTACAGTATGCCGATGATGGCAGGTGTGAGGATATAAAGGATTATGTAAATGTTCTTACAAATAATCACTTGCCGAATATATTAAATTATATCAATACAAATAATACGGCGTTTGATGTCGCAATAAATTCAAAGATTGCATTGTGCAATCAAAAGAATATATTTATGGAAGTAAATATAAAACAGGATACGGAAATAAATATTCCGCCAACCGAAATAGCGGTTCTTTTCGGAAATTTGTTGGATAATGCCATCGAAGCCGCAAAAGATACGGTTGAGAAAAGAATAACTCTTGAAATACAAAGAAATGAAAGTTATTTAGTCATATTGGTAAGCAACAGCATAAAATCATCGGTGCTTAAAGAAAATAAAACGCTTGAAACATCGAAATCCGATAAAGAACTGCACGGAATTGGAATCAAATCCATAAAAAATATTGTTGATAAACACAATGGGATGATTCAATTCTTTGAGGAAGAAAACGAATTTTATTGTCATATAATGATAGATATAACTGAATAATGAAGAAAACGGTCGAATTTTGAATAATATGATTTGTGAATTGGAATTAGCCGACAATTGTCATACGTACGGTTGTCGGTTGCGTTATTTTAAGTCAAAAATGCAGTTGGCAAAAGATTTTTTTTTCGACAAATTGCGTCAATCATCACGCTATTTGCGTCAGCCGTCACAAGGGGATTGAAATTTTCCCCATATTGACTATAATTAAATTGACAAAGGGGCTACAAAAATGGATAGATTGGTAGATATAATTACGAACTATTATGTAAGAAAAAATGTTATAACGGAAGATAAGAGGGATATATATTTTTATGGGTTTAAGCTGATAATCTCAGATATAATAAATTATGCAATAATTATTATACTCGGAATTGTTTTAAACAGATTAATTGAAAGCGTTGCATTTTTAATAAGTCTGTGTGTATTAAGACAGTTTAGCGGCGGATTTCACGCAAAAACTTTTTGGCTGTGCAGATTATCAATGATAATAACATACATATGTGTTATGGCTTTGTCGGATATAATCGCATATAAGGAATACAGTATTATAACAGTATCAATTATAAATGTGATAAGCATTGTATTCATTGCCGTTTTTGCACCGATAGTACATCCAAACAAACCTTTATCGGATAAGCAAAAGCGCGGCAATAAAATTAAATCGATAATAACATCGTTTTTTCTGTCAATAGCGTCAATTTTGTTGGTTATTGCAGACGTAAAACCCGGTGTTACTATATCAACAACGTTGCTTTCGGTTATCATATTAATGATTATCGGTTCGGCAACGCAGAAAGGAGGAAAACGAAATGTTTAGTTGAATTAGCAGCCTTTTTGCAAGCGCAGCTCTTGACGCAGCAATACATTCAGCAGGTTTGGCATCAACAGGCGGTATGCACCAGCCGAAAGAACCGGCAGGTTTACAGAAACTGGCGGAAGAAAGCAAAAAATCGGAAAATGTGATGAAATAATGGCGTAAAGCTATAGCTTTACAAAGAATACTATAAGTATTCTTTGTAGGAACATCACTGACTTCGGTGGATTAACTTTACTTTACTTTTAACGGATGCAACAATAGAGCGTATTCGTGAACAGCAACAAAGCGGTACGGTATTATAGTATAATGCCGTACCACACCCCTTAAAAATTTATCGTGTATTTTATGTTTGTTGAAAATATGATTTGATACAAGACCTATCGGGGATGCCGAACAATTTATAAAATTTTGATTTATATAATCATTGACGATACGGCATATAATATTTCGATAAAAAATGAGTTCTCCTAAAACATATAAGCAAGGTGAATCGCAATAAAAGTTTTAAAAAGAACTCAATACATCTATATTACACTAAATTTAGGTGTATGTCAAGGCTTTTTTATAAACGCTAAATAAGTTTATAAATTAGCAATAAAATACCAAAATAATGCAAAGCGATATTTATCTAACTTTATCGCTATGTAAAGAAATCGGAGGTAATGATATGAAAAAATTTAAAAAAATTATGGCGATAGGATTATCGGCAATTATAGCGTTATCTATTCTCAGCACGTTTGCATTCGCAAGTGAAAATGCGGAAGAAGATACGATTTATTTTGTACAAACAGACAAAGACGGAAATTATATTAAAACTGTTCCATTGGTAAAAACAGAACCCGGTATGCGACAAGCGGAAATGTTAATGAAAGCAAGAGCGACAAAACCTATTTGGGATTTAAGCGCCAAAGATTATTCAATGTCAAAAAAAGGTTTTGCACTGTATACTTTACCGTATCGTTTTACGGGAAACAGAGGTTATAAGGTAGGCGTATCAGCGAATATGACTGTTCCCGACGGAGAATGGGCTGAAATAGCAATTAATAATGTAACAAGCGGAACTGCGTATATGGGTTCGGTTGAAATGGTGCAAAACGGGTCACTGTTCAGCATAACAGGTCAACTGCACGGAATTGTGTCTAACAACTATTACACATATACAATGCAGGCAAGTTCAAATTGCACTTATGCGGATATAGAGTTATTTCAAGACTAATTCGATTCGGAGGAAACAATTATGCGTAAGTTAAATATTAAATTAATCGGTCTGTGTACGGCATTAACACTTTTGACGGTAAGCACCTGCGTTTCCGCGGCGAACTATATCGGAAGAAGTACGGAAGAATCGGAAAAACGGTTTGAAACTTTCGGGGTTATCAACAACGAAAGCCAAACATTCAATTCGGACGGGACTGTAACCAGAGGAGAAATGTGTGAAATAATATCCCGGATATATGGTTACAGCAAGCCGCACGGGTATGTGCCGTATGAAGAAACGTATGCGGATGTATCAAATGATACAGAGAATTATATATGGATAGTAATGGCGAAAAACAACGGTTGGATAAACGGCGATGAAAATTCAAATTTCAGACCGAACGATAATATTACCGAAATCGAAGCGGTAAAAATGCTTTTGTCAACAGCCGGATATGATTGGCTTGCGGATAAGTGCGGCGGATATCCCATAGGCTATTGCGAGGCGGCAAAAATACTCTTGCTCACCGAAGAAACGGGAGATATTTCGGATGTATCCATAACCAAAGACAAACTCTTAAAAATTTTGAATGCATATCTTGAAATATACTCGACCCGAATAGATGATAACGGAGTAGTGGTGGTCAGCCAATCATCGGAACGGTCACAGACTGACGGAAAGATGTATGACGGCTTGCGATTAAAACAAAAAAATATAGCCGACCCGTTTAATTAATGCTATCGAGTTTCCCCTTTAATAGATTTCACCAAACGCCCGAGGATTTTCCCCGGGCGTTTGGTGAAAGAACAGTTTTATCGGATTAAAACAGAGGATTTTTGAAATTGCGATACGTTTTATAATGTAGGGGACGGACTCCCGGACGTCCCGAAAAATTATTGTGCTGTAACTTCAAAAACCTCTTTACAAATTGGTAAATATATGTTATTATGGACTTATAAAATCGGTCGATAAGAAAATTACGCCAAATTTATTAAAAATATTAAGGAGTTATAATTATGAAAAAATTATGTTTGGTACTATCATTGTTGTTTATTTTGAACTCAACCGCCGTACTTGCCGAAAGAATCCCCACTGATGAATACTTAACAAGAATAAAAGCAGAGCCCGGTCTTGATTGGTCCGATATTGATGTAGAAAATATAATTTTTTGGGAGGTAAACGATTTTGTAAACGCGGGTAATGTAAAAAGAACCGAAACCTCGGGTTCGTATATGATTTTATTGCCTTCTCTGACAACGGATAATGTATACGCTATCGGATTTGAAGACAATGAATGCGTAATGGAGTTAAGAGAAGTATCCGATGATTCTTCGTCTATAATTAGATATATAAGATTATTTGACAAAAACGAAGCAAAAGAATATGCGCAAAAGAACGGGTTGAGTGAACCGACCGAAATTTACAGTATGTTTTTGCATGATTCGGTATGGTTATATGCATATTATCTCGTGTGCGATGACGGTGATTATTTAATTCCGTATAAGTATTGTGAAGGAAAGAGGTATTATAATATCACCAACGACCCCGAATTTGATTTTGAAATAGGAAAGGCGTACAGCATTGCCGAATATTCGGACATACGCCAAAGAGAAAGAGTTGTATACAATGAAAATAATAAATCCGATTCATTTAAAGATGATGTGAGATACTCCTATAGCATAGACGGTGATGAATATGAATATTATCATCCGTCCGATAAGTCAAAGCTTCCTCAAACCGATGATGAAAAAGATGAGGACAAAACCAACAGCTTGGCTGATAAAGTAAAAGAGCAAGAATCAAATAAAGATGATTCCGAAGTTAAAGATAACGATAAGACAACCGGTAAAACCGAGGACAAAGACAAAACCCCGGAAGACAAAAACACGAACAAAGACGATCAAAAAGATATAGATAATACTAAAGATGAAAACAAGGCTTCCGACTCGGACAAAAACACCGATGCGGACAAAAAGGACGAGACAAAGACCGAGCCGACCGCCCCGGCGGACGATACTCCAAAAGCCGATAAAGTGTTTGAGGACGTACCCCAAACGCATTGGGCGTATGACTATGTTACCGAGCTTGCGAATAAAGACGTTATACTCGGCTACGGCAACGGATATTTCGGCGCAGACGATTCGGTGACGCACGAACAGCTCGCCCTGTTATTAAAGCGCCAATTCGGATATAATTCCGTGCTGACCGATGCCGCTTTCGGCAAGAGAGAAGAAATTATCGTTGATTTGGTAAAGGCTGTCGGCGCGGATGTGTCAAAAGTTGATACCTCTGTTATTCAAAAGAATTTCACCGACGGAGCGGATATTGCGAGCGGCAATGAAAAATATATTGCGTATGCAATAGAGAACAAGCTTGTCCTTGGCTATGACGGCAAGCTGAATATAAACGATAATGTTACGCGTGCCGAAACGGCGGCGCTTATCTGCCGCGCGACGGATTTAGCCAAAACAAATAATTAATGCTATCGAGTTTCCCCTTTAATAGATTTCACCAAACGCCCGAGGATTTTCCCCGGGCGTTTGGTGAAAGAACAGTTTTATCGGATTAAAACAGAGGATTTTTGAAATTGCGATACGTTTTATAATGTAGGGGACGGACTCCCGGACGTCCCGAAAAATTATTGTGCTGTAACTTCAAAAACCTCTTTACAAATTGGTAAATATATGTTATTATGGACTTATAAAATCGGTCGATAAGAAAATTACGCCGAATTTGTTACAAAACACAGAATAGGAGAATAACTATGAAAAAGAGAAGAATTTTATCAATTACGGCGGCGGTTGTTTCGTGTATGATATTTATATCTGCGGCGGCTTTTGCCGAAGGCACGAACGAAAACATAGGCTATGAAACATTTTGTACCGAACTTGCCGATGTCCTGCGTGAAAAGCACGTTGACGGCGGCTCGGCGCAAAACACGGACGAATATCTCAAAAACGTTGGCGTGTTTGACAACATTGCCGATTTAAATACGAACGGCGAAATGCGCTATATCGATGCAAAGGCAATGCTTATAAACGCTCTTTCGGATGACAAGGATAAAATAATGCAGCTCGGCAACTATCCGACAGGTTATGCAATTGCGTATAAGGCTCTGTTCGGCGAAACCGAGGACGAAAGAAATCTTCCGTCAAACTCGTTATTGACGAGAGCAAAAGCGGACGAAATACTGCGGCTTGCAAAAAGGTATGTTTGTGACAAAACGTGGTTGGCGGCATATAACGCCGTTAAGGATTCGGGAATGTTTGTCACAACCGAATATTCGGCTGAAAATATGAGCCGAACGCTGACCCGTGCCGAAGCGGCAATGACTATTGCCGCCGTTAAAGCCGATGAAATTTCAAAGCTGTCGGATTATGCACCCGATTTTGTTGATGTTACCGCCGGTACCGCGGCATCGGGCGCAATCGGCGCATTACAGAAACTCGGCATATTTAACGGCTATGAGGACGGTACATTCCGACCCGATAATAATATATCGATACTCGAATTTTATAAGGCGTGCATCTGTGCCGCCGACCTCGAACAATACGGTCGCGGTGAATATCCCGACCGCTATACCGCGCTTGTCACATATTTTGATTTATGCGGCGGAATGGGCAACAAAACCGAATTTTTTGAAAAACTCGACACACCGATAACTTACGGACAGGCAATCCAAATCGTATATAACATTTGGCTCGATAAAGAAAATGTTATGCTTTGCGACCTTTCAAAAACGGGGGCAGAGTACAAAATTTTGTATATGACAAAAACGGCAGGCTTATAAGCGAAACAGATACGGCGGACAACAGCACAATAAGTTATACATATGACGCATTCGGAAACGAAAATTCGGATAATACAGATGATTCAAATTCGTTCGGATATAACGGTGAGTATCTTGACCGAGAAACGGGACTGATATATTTAAGGGCGAGATATTACGACCCGAGCATCGGCCGTTTTATCAGCGAAGACCCGATTAAGGACGGTTCAAATTGGTACGCATTCTGTAACAATAACCCCGTTACATTCATCGACCCAAGCGGAATGAAACCGTGGGAATATTTTTCTACACGTGATAAAGCTGCAAAGGATTTTGGCTTTTATATTGGACAAAAGTCAATAGATGTAGAAGAAGAGTTTGCGTCTTATATTTTCGAAATTGAGGAAGAAGATGGTAGAGTATATTATTTCTATGATGTACCAAGAAATGACTTAGAATCACATGAGGAACGCTCTATTAGTTTTTCAATTTCATGGGATGGAACATACGGAACACCTGTCGCGGTAACTCATACTCATGGCGCTTATGATGCTGATACAGAGAATTTAAAAGAAGGATTTTCGTCTACAGGAAACACTGCTTCTGGGGATGATGAAATGTCAGATGCGTATTGGTCTGATAAAAATAATATTGATTATTATGTAATTACACCAAGTGGAAAAATGAGCCTATATGTTGCGAATAGTGGTAACTATTCGGGTGAGTTAATAAGTTCTAATATGTTGGTTGATTCACGCATTCAAATATATCAACATATGAGGAATACGCTTTTGTGGGGGCTATTGCAGAGCAATTTCAAAAAAGGAACGGCACAGGATTATGTTAATGCAAGGCGAAATAATCCGGATAGTTTATCTGATACAATAAAAGAATTGGAGAAGTTTAGGTGATAAATATGAAAATAAAGAAAATTGTAATGATGACCGTTTTGATTATAAGTATTATTTCGATAATCACAGTATTTGCGGCAGATAGCGGCTTGTTTGAAAAGGTTGATTATAGCATAAAAATAGGGAATGTGTCTGTCGAACCGAAATATCCCATATACTTAAAAGACGACAGAATATATGTTCCGCTCAGAAGTTTTTGTGATGACCTGAAGATTCCGATAAGCTGGAATGATGAGGAAAATGCGGCGATATTGGATATAAACAATAAAAATATTTCGGTTTCCGATAAGACGCAACTAAAAAAAGATGGGGTTATTCCCGATGAACAAACAGCATTGGCAATCGGAAAGATAATATTGGAAAGGTATGCGGAAAAATCTTTAGAATATGAAACAGATGATAAAGTTTATTATTTAACGGCAAAGTTTGATGAGCGTTGCAAGAGCTGGAGAGTTTGTCAAATGTTCAAATACAAAGATGAAAACAGAGGTTGGAGCGCCGGAGATAAATTTTATATACCGACGGTAGTTTTAAATAAACAGAACGGTGAAGTGTTATACATCAATACAAATTCTTCGTTTGAAGAATAGACGATACATTAATCAATAATAATGAACGGAGTGATAATACAAATGAAAAATAAAATTGTATTTTTGCTGATAATATGTATAAGTATAATGCTGTGCGTAAATATCACCGCCTTTGCGGATGAGATTCAAAATGAAGCGGCAGACACGGATATGTTATATGTTTGCGGAATATTTGACAGGATTGAGAATTCTGACAAATATATAACTCGCGCAGAGGCAGTTGAAGCAATTTTGCATTTGGCGGGAGTGACGTCAGATATGGCAAAGGCGGCAAGCGAAATGAATTATTATCATAACGTATATAATGATGTTTGGCAGTATAATATCTGCGGCGGATATATTTTTATGAGTAATGAATATATTTCAAACGGAGTGGCTGAACAAGAGTTTAAACCGAATGAGGGAATCACACTTGACGAATCGGTAACATTTATGATAAGGTGTATTGAAAAGAATAAAGACATCTCCCTGACAGACGGAATGATAACGGCAGAGAAAAATGGGTTGTTGTACAAAAATGATACATTTTATTCATCCGACGGAAAACGTGAGTTGAAAGGGAATGAATTTGCTGTTTTGCTTGACAGGATGTTTGAACAACCCAAAGGTTATATTTGGGGGAGAGAACAAGGCTTTGAAAACGGAAATGAGGGGTATATAAACATTCCGATAATAGATTTTGATTCGGTAAAAACATATAGGGATAACTTTACCTTACGCAAAAACGCAGATGAACCGAATAAATGTGATGTTATAGCGGATACATTTAAAATATCATTGATTGAGCTGGAAAATCTGATGAAATATTCGGATGAATTATTTGAATCCGATATGAATATACGTTTGACATCGGACGGAATGATTCAAGACAGTGATGATTTAACAGTCAAAGACAAAACTAAATTATCGGACTATAATCGAATTGCCGCGTGTATGACAACTATTTCCGACAGCATATTAAAAAAGACTTCACGGGGTTATTTCAATCCTAATTTGTATGGCGGATATGTGTACCAAGATGAAGATGTTTTTGTTTATTCGGACAACGAAAGAATGAATTACGGAATATTATATAAAAAAAGGGATATAACCAATCTCAAAATCCCGTTTATAAAAGAAATGAATGCTCTTTCCGAAGATAGGTGGTATGCGTTTGACACATACAGAGATTAAGATATTATAAATAGGTGACTAACTATTAAAAGTCAAGAGTTTTTTGAAAATTTTTTCAAAAAATTTA
>URAN01000030.1 GCA_900545865.1 uncultured Eubacteriales bacterium | reverse complement strand
AGAAGGGAGAAATAATAAAAATCAGCCCCTTTCTGACTGATTTTTATTATACGTGTAAGAAATGAAAAAAATACTGCTGATTATTTTATCGGTGCTGTGTGCGTCGGCGTTTTCGACCGCGGCTTTTGCCGAAACATCGGTGAAATACGATATGAACACAAGCTCTTTTATAATAAGCGGAAAGCTCGGCGATGCGGCGGCGCTCAAAGAGGTGTCGGTGATGATTCTTTATCCCGATTCGAACGCGGCGGAAATCGAAAGCGGAAGAGTCAAAGACGCCGTTGCGTTCAGTACGCAAAGCAAGGCGGCGGACGATTTAACATTTTCGATAACGGCAGAGGTCAGCGGAAGCACGGGATATTACACGGTTTATTATGATTATGAGGGCTGTGACGAACCCAAATATCAGGTGGTGTATTATGTGAACAAAGCCGATAACAAAGCGGCTCTTCAGGCTCTGAACGATGCCGAATCCGCCGACGAGGTGCTGGAGATATTAAATACCGCTTTTGATGATTTGTGCTTCGGTAACGAATTTGACAATACGGTGAACTTAAAGAGGGCGGCGCAGATTATGTACAACGAAATCAAGGATAATCCCCTCGATACCGATGATTATCTGTCGGCGGCGTATGTATACAACCGAGCGTGCATTTTTGACGCGGTGTATTCGGGCAGGACGATTGATTTTGAAAAGCACGCGGCGGAACTCGAATTGGATAAGTGCCGAACATACGATTGGTATTTTGAGTATAAGTCACAGGCTTTCAACGCCGAAGTTTCAAAACGGCTTAAAGGCAGAGAAATATTTACGCTCGCCGAGTTCGGCAATGTATTTGACGAGGCGGTTGTGACATCGGTTATCTATATGCCGAACGGAGCCGGAAACGTAAAGAAGATAATGACGGAATATAAATCGGATATAGGCATAACCGACCTTACCGATTCAGAGAACGTTTATAAAAATCTTTCGGGGCGCTCGGTTTATTCATACGCCGAATTAAAGGGCGAATACCAAAAGGAATTAAAAAATGCGGATTCGTCAAATAACAAACCGAGCGGCTCGGGCGGTTCGGGCGGCTCGGGCGGCGGCGTGAACGGAATAAAAACGGACGCCGTTTCAAAAGTCGGCCCGACCAATATTTCATCGCAATACCCGAATGTAAATTATGACGGTACGGCTGGGAATTATCCCGATGTTGACATTGTTCCGTGGGCAAAAGAAGCGGTGTCGGAGCTTAGTGCGCGCGGAATAATAAGCGGCGATGAAAACGGCAATTTTAACCCCGAAAAATTTGTAACTCGTGAGGAGTTTGCAAAGATGCTTGTTATGGCATTCGGAATGTCGGACAAGGGCGCGGATATTGACTTTGACGATGTTGATGATGCCGAATGGTATTATCCGTTTATAAAAACCGCGTATTCAAACGGCGTGATTTCGGGAATGGGTGATGTTTTCGGCATCGGTCAGAGTATAACAAGACAGGATATGGCTGTTATGATTATGAATGCAATGGAAAATTCGGGTAAGAATATTGACTTTTCCGAGCTTGAATATAACGACAGCGGCAATATCGCCGATTACGCAAAGAACGCGGTTTCGGCGGCAGTGTCGGGCGGTATACTGAAGGATATAGGAAACGGATATTTCAATCCGAACGGGTATGTCACGCGGGTGCACGCCGTTAAAGCGGTGTATCTCGCCGTCAGGTAAAGGAGGAACGAGATGAAAAGAATAATTTCAATTATCATAAGCATAATACTTGCGTTTTGCGTTTGCCCCGCGGGCTTTGCCGCGGTCGGCCTCGGCACGGCTGATGATGCCGAAAAGGCTGAGGCTCTGCTTGAAAGCATAGGTGTTTTAGAGATAGACAATAATCAATCCGACAAGGTTACGCGTGCCGACTTTGCGTGTTATGTCGGCAGGCTGATTGGCGTTGACGAATACACCGCGCCGACCGAAATGTATTTCAGAGACGTTCCGACAACGCACTGGGCGGCGAATTGTGTAAATTCGCTTGCCGCGTTCGGCGCAATCTCGTATGACGGGGTGACAATGTTCAGACCCGATGATATAATCACGGTTGACGAGGCGCTTAAAATTCTTGTCGAGATTCTCGGGTACGGCGTTGTCGCAGAGGTCAAGGGCGGATATCCGACGGGGTATTTCAGCGTTGCAAATATGATTGACCTGCGTTCGGGAATATCGGGCGCTCAAGAGGTTTCTCTGATTGACGCGGCAATGATGCTCTATAACGCCGCCAACGCAAAGCTCTATATACCCGTGTCATACGGCGGCAGCCAAAACGAGTATAAACAAAGCGATACAGATACCTTGCTCAGCGTATATCATAATATATACTATACCGAGGGAATCGTTGACGCGACCGAGCTTACCTCTGTCAGCTCACAGGGCGGCACGGGCGAAAACGAAATAAGCATTGACGGCGTTGTGTATGAGTGTGACGAAAATATGTTTGACTATATCGGTACACAGGTTTCGGTGTATTACAGACAGACCTACGGCGGCGATAAAAGAGAGATTGTTGTCATCGCCCTTGAAAACGATAAAGATGATATTATCACCGTTACCGATGACGATTTTATTTCGTTTGAAAGCGATTATGTTTTAAAATATTACGCTTTGGGTTCCGAAAAGGTCAAAAGCATTAATATCTCAAAGTCGGCGTCATTTATATATAACGGTGTTTATGTCAACGAAAACATCAGAGACTATATGAATATTGATTACGGCGAGATAAGAGCGATTAAAGACAAAAACGGTGCGTTTTCGACGATAATAATAACCGAATACCAAACCGTTCCGATAGGCTATACCGATACGGAACGCGGCTATGTTTATTCTGCGGCGGACAACAGCGTATATTTTGACCTTTCGGGCAAGGATACTTCCGTATATATTTTTGACGAAGACAAAAACAGGGTCAATGTCGGTTCGATTGCTCAAAACAACGTCCTGACGATATACGAAAGTCCGAATAAATTTATTTATGCTTACCTGTCGCGAAAGACCGTTGACGGAACGATAGAGAGACTTGTGAACACCGATAACAAAATAAAGATTACGATCGGCGGAAATGAGTATGTCGTTGACAAAAAGTTTTATGAGAAAAATAAAACCGCGATAAAGAGCGACAAGAGCGTAAACCTGTATCTTGATATAAGAGATACAGTTGCGTATATAACAATCAAAAATGATAACTCTTATGAATACGGATATCTGACGAACGCGGTTTTGACGGGTGACATTTCGCCCGAGCTGAGCGTTAAAATCTTTACGTCGGACGGAAGCCTCGGCGTATACAAAACGGATGAAACGGTTTACATAGATGAGGTGAAATATAAAGAATTGAGCGATGCGCGCGCCGCTCTCTGCAAACAGGGTACAACCGAAATTCAGCCGCGCCTGGTACGATTTATCGCCGATGACAAAGGAATAATCAAAAAAATCGATACCGAAAAAAGAGGTGTGAACGAGACGGATGACTCTCTGACGCGCACGGCGTATACCGCCGACGGAAAGTCGTATGACTATATTTCGGTCGGAATCCTCGGAAAGAAAATTGCGTTTGATAAATCAACGATTCTGTTTAAAGTTCCGAAAGACAAAGACGCGGTTAATGCGACCGAAAAAATGTTTTCGTCAACAAATCTGGCGCGGCGTATAGATTGGCTCGATACCGAGATTTCGGCATATACCGCGAATTCCGAAAGCGGCGTGTCAGAGGTGGTCGTTCAAAAGCTTGAATGGTCGAACGCAGCCCCCGAATCGAGGTATAATATAATGTTTGAGGAACTCTATACCGCGCTTGACGATGACGGAAACGAGGTAGAGCGTATTGTCGGAAGAAAGGACGGAGTTCAGGTCGAATATGATATCGATTCGGACGTTTCGCTCAAAGACAGCGGCATCGAAAAAGGCGACCTTTTGATACTTGCCGTAAACGCCGGTAACACAGTGCTGAACTATAAGCTTGTCTATGACGCGGACAAGAACATTATTTATGACAATGACGCGGCAGACGCGTATAAAGACAACATCTTTTCGTGCAACGGCGCGAATTATTTCGCCGCACAGAATATGCGTTTCGGATATGCGGCATCGGTCAAAGGAAGCGTTGTGAGTATGAGCTATACCAACGGCGGAGAGGTCGAAGAGATATATCCCGTTCCGTCAAGCGTTGCGGCAACGGTTTATGATTCCACCCTCGGTGACGGCGTTTTTTATAAAGGCGGAATAACCGATATTGCCGATTATGACAATTCGGGTGTGAATTGTTCAAGACTTATCGTCTATGCCGAATACGGCGTGTGGAAGTCATATTATATCTATAAATGATTTATTGTGTACAGAAAGGAATTTCGATATGAAGAAACATTTTCTTTTAACGGCGGCTTTGGTCTTATCAATGTCGCCGCACGGCGCATATGCTTACGGCGGCGTGTCCGAGTGGGCAAAGGATGAGATTGCGCTTGCTTTTGACAACGGAATAATCACCGAAAGCTTTAATGACAAAAACTTTTCCGACGCCGCAACAAGGGAACAGTTCGCCGAGATATGCGTGGCTCTTTATGAGTCTAAAACGGGCAAACGTGCAATAATGCCCGAGATTAATCCGTTTATCGATACGGATAATACAAAGGTGACAAAGGCATATGAGCTTGGCGTTATAAAAGGAATAACGGCGACCGAGTTTGAACCCTCGGCGAACGTTACGCGCGAAGAGGCGGCGGTAATGTTAAACCGCACCGCGGCGATTAGCGGAATCGATGATTCGGGCGAATCATCGCACGTATTCACCGATGATTTGGAGATATCCGATTGGGCAAAAGACGCTGTTTTAAAAATGAGCGATATGAATGTTATAAAGGGCAAGGAAAACGGAAGGTTTGCACCGCGCGATAACGTGACAACAGAAGAGGCTTTTGTTATTGCACAAAGGCTGTATAATATCACAAAGGATAACGGCGGCGAGAGTCAAGAGGTTAAGCTTACGGACTATATGCCCGCAATTTCGTTCGGTGAGGATTATACCGAACAAGAAGAGGACAACGGTTCTGTTACCGTGACGGTAAGCGGCGTAACCCTTGATAATTACAATGAGTATATTTCAGAGGTGCAAAGATTCGGATATACGGATGTTGAAAATATCTTCCCCGATACATTTATAATAGCAAACAACGGCACAATCGGAATAAATGTAAGCTTTGGCGGCGGAGTTTTAAAGGTCGTTTTGACAAAGATTAATTAATATAAGACAGGGGCGTGAGCGCGTATGATGAGCGGAGCAAAATGGATTGCCGAGAGCGATGTGACGGATAAGATAACGGCGGCACCGCTGCTCAGAAAAAGTTTTGTGCTGAGAAACGGGATAAAATCGGCGGTTTTGCATGCCTGCGGTTTGGGTCAGGCGTATTATTACATAAACGGCACGAAAATAACCGATGAAGTTATGCTCACGCCGATTTCGAAATATGATACACGGGTGTATGTCAGAGAGTTTGACGTGACGGATTTTTTGACCGAGGGTAAAAACGCAATCGGGTGTGTTCTCGGAAACGGTTGGTATCTTGTCACTTATCCGCGCTGGGATTATTATAAGCCGGCGTGGATGCATCACCCTAAGCTTATTCTAAAGCTTGTTGTCGAATACGCGGACGGAACGCACAGCGAAATTGTTTCGGATTCATCGTGGAAAGCGGCGAAAAGCCCGATTTTGTACAACGAGGACAGGCGCGGCGAGGTATATGACGCGCGGCTGTATATTGACGGCTGGAACAATGCCGATTTTAATGACGATGAGTGGAAAAACGCCTTTATCTGCCGCGGAGCGGGCGGAGTTCTCGAAAGGACGGACGCTCCGCCGATAAAAGTTACAAGAAGATTAAAGGGTGTAAAAATATCTGACAGAGTATATGATATGGGTCAGAATATAAGCGGTTGGGTCAGAATTGAGGTTAATGGAAAGCGCGGCGCGGAGGTAATAATAAGATATGCCGAAATGCTGAACGATGATGGCAGTATCGCGCCCGAACGCCTGAACACAATTACGGGAAGCGCAACGCACACGGACAAATATATTCTAAGCGGAGGCGGCACGGAAAAATGGTCGCCGAGATTTGCGTATCACGGGTTCAGATATGCCGAAATAACGGGAGACTTTGACAGTATAGAGATTGTCGGCGAGGTGGTACATTCCGCGGTCGAAATCATAGGGTGTTTTGAATGCAGCAATGATATGCTCAACAAAATACACGCCGCCTCGGTACAGTCAACGCTCACAAATATTCAAAGCGTCATTACCGATTGCCCCCAGCGCGAACAGAACGGCTGGACGGGTGACGCGCTTTTGTCGGCGGAACAGTCGCTTATGAATTTCGATATGACGGCTGTGTATAAAAAGTGGCTTGTCGATATTTGCGATACCCAAAGACCGAACGGACAGATATGCTGTATCGCGCCTACCGGCGGATGGGGATATAATTGGGGCAGCGGCCCTGCGTGGGACAGTGCGCTCATTTTGATTCCGTACTATATTTATTTTTATACGGGCGACAAATCAGTATTGGCGAATGTGTGGAATAATATGAAAGCATATATGCGATTTATCGAGTCTGTGTCCGATAACAACGAGGTGTGTTTCGGACTTGGCGACTGGTGCGCGCCGAAAGGCGCAGAGGTTTGTCCGACGGTCATAACCGATACGGCGTACTTTTATGTTGATAACAAGATTATGACGGAGTGCGCCGAGATTCTCGGCGAGGATGGAGCAAAATACAAAAAACGCGCGGCGGAAATCAAAAATTCTTTCAGAGAGAAATATATAAAAGATGATTTTTATTTGGGCGACAATACAACGGCGATTGCCTGTGCGATATATCAAGGGTTGTATGACGAAGCCGAAAAAGCCAAGGCGGCGCGGCGGCTCAATGAATTATATCGCAAGGGCGGCTTTCGGATTGATTGCGGAATACTCGGAATAAAGTATCTGTTCACCGCTCTGTCGGAGTACGGTTATGCCGAAACGGCGTATAAACTCGTCACGAACCCGAAATGTCCAAGTTATGCTTATTGGATTTTAAACGGAATGACAACGCTGTGCGAAAACTGGGATATGTCGGATTCATGCAATCATCATATGTTCAGCGAGGTCGATATGTGGTTTTACAAATACATCGGCGGAATACGCATCGACAAAGGCGCAAAGACGGCGCATATAAAGCCGTGCCGCCTTTCGGAAATCGAGTGGGTGCGTGCATCGTACGGCGGCATATCCGTTTATTATGACAGTGAGAAAATCGAAATTGAGTCTGATATACCGCTTATATATGACGACGGCGAAAATGAAATCCGTTTAGAGTCGGGCAGGCATTGCATAAGAAAACAACCGAAAGAAAAGTGATGTCAAAATCAAAGTTTATAAAAAATCAAGCAACTGTGTTGCAATATTAAGATTTTCAAAAATCGGGTCAATCCCTCATTTTGTATAAACCTCAAATTTAGCTCCAAAATGATGATATACTGCAGCGGTACAGAACATGAAAAAGATTGCCAATATCCTTTGGAAGAGGGATATGCACTTTTTATCGATAAGGATTAAAAATTTAATATGTATGACAAATATTTCGCTTGCTGTACAAAAAAAGCTGCAGAACGCGGCTGTCCCACGATTTTCTTTTGTTCTGAAAACATAGACAGACTGTATCGGGCAAAAATCGGAGACATCCAGCTTAATCAGCTCTGCCTGTTCCTTTTTTTCAAGCGATCTCACCAAGCCGAGGGTCAGCCCCATTCCTGCCTCGACATATTCCAAAAGGCACGTGCGGTCGCCTCAGTCCACTACTATGTTTTTGTCGCACCACTCCGCAAGACAGGTTTCTTTATACAAATTTCTCATTCCGCTGCCCTCGCCGTAATAAATTAACCGCACATTTCTGTGCGGCTTCAAAGGTATAATATATGATTGAAAATGGATGGATTTGGGAATATGTGTCGGTGTGTCGGTGCTGATAGTATAACTTTTTATTTGGCTTATATTATAGAATACAGTTTAAAAAGTTTATTATGTGACACCGACACGTTGACACGACGGTTGGATGAAAAAAGCATAAAATGGCAAAATCTATTGACAATGTGTTAATATTCAAATATAATGAATATATCAAATATCGATAAGGAATGATGAAAATGGATTTGCGTAAATTATCCGATAATACGGAATACAATCCGCAAACGGGTATGCCCACAGATGAAACACATTTTGAATGCGGGTTGCCGCAATATCTTTCCAAATCACTTGAAAATATGAAAAAATCGTATTATCGATTCCGAAAGAAATGGTTATGGTACGGAACTTAACGATATTTTATCGACAATTGATGAACAAACTTCCATGGATTCGGATGCTATTAAGACAAGATTTTGGGATATGTTCATAGTAGATGCGTTGATTGGAAACTGGGATAGGCACAACGGAAATTGGGGATTTTTATACAATAATTCAACGGATGAGGTTGTTCTTGCCCCTGTTTTTGATTGCGGCAGCAGTCTTTATCCGCAAGCGGATGATGAATTAATGACGATAATTTTAAATAATAAAAATGAGTTTAATCACAGGATTTTTGATATACCGCTGTCGGCCATAACTTATAACGGAAAGAAAATAAATTATTTTAACTTCTTATCAGAGGGAAAATTCGAAGATTGCAATACAGCTTTAAAACGAATTTTAAGCCGAATTGATATGAAAAAAATTTATGAAATTATAGATGATACACCAACTGTAACGGACATACAAAACGAATTTTATAAAACAATGCTGACCGCACGTAAAGAGCGTATTTTAGACTTTGCAATGAGTAAGATTTAATATTAAAAATCGAGCCGAAAGGGCTTGATTTTTTTATCTTAATATGTTACAATGTTGTTAGTCATTTAAATAAAACGGGTGATAATATGGAAAAGGATATAAAAAATATAGACTTAAACACAACAGCTGAGATATTCGGATATGCAAGAATTTCGGTTGATATTGAAAAAGAGGACGATAAAAATACAAGTATTGAAAACCAAATAGATTTTATTGAGGATTATGCCAAAACGCATTTTCCCAAAGCGGAATTAACCGTTTTTAAGGACCGCGACCGTTCGGGATATACGTTTGAACAAAGAGAACAGTATCAGCTTATGAGAAAACGGTTGATGAGCGGAGAGGTTAAAATCTTGATTGTTAAAGACTTTTCTCGGTTTTCAAGACGTAACAGTTTGGGATTGTATGAGCTTGAACTTTTGCGTGATGCAGGGGTTAGAATAATTTCTATATCCGACGCAATAGATTTTCCGACTCACGACGAATGGCTGCAGATACAATTCCGATTTCTTTTGAATGAACAACCCGTTACCGATACAAGCAAAAAAGTCAGAGCGGTAATAAACAAAAGCCAAAGCAAGGGGGAGTGGCTTTGTGCAGTCCCATATGGCTATGTGATAACAAATCAAAAGAAATTAATGTTCGATATTGTGCCTGATGAGGCGGAGATAATCCGAGAAATATTCAGACTTTATAATGACGGCTGGGGTTATAAAAAAATAGCGAATTATTTGACGGATAAAAACATTCCGACGCCTCGAATGAAAGAAAAAGAAAGAGCAGAGGTGGAAGATAAAGAATTTAATCGAACGGTAAAAAAAGAATGGAGCATTATTACTGTTTCAAATATTCTCAGCAACGATTTTTATATAGGCACATACAGACAGCATAAGTATCAAAGGGCTAAGATAAACGGAACGGATATGAGAGTTTCGGAAGAGGACAATATTGTTTTTGAAAAGCATCATAGTGCAATTATAGATGACAGGACATTTGCTTTCACACAAGAACAGCTGAAGTTACGCTCGAAATCAAATTACAGAGGGATAAAAAAATATGATACGGCGTATTCGGGGTATTTGATTTGCGGAGATTGCGGTTCGCCGATGTTTTCGATGAGCCGCTCCGATTTGGCACCGGCATATATTTGCGGAACTTATCATAAGCGGGGAAGAAAAGGCTGTTCCTCTCATCATGTAAGGGTAGATTTTCTGGATAGCATTTTAAAAGACTATATTAAAATGGTAAAGTTAAACTCGGAGAATATGATAGCACAACTCGAAGATGCGGTTGCCGATGAGGCAAAAGCGGTAAAAGAGAGTGATAACATAATTGAGATTCTGCAAACAAGACTAAATAATGCAAAAGAAGAACTGAAAGCTACTAAAAAGCAAAAGATAAGGGATATGCTAAAAAGTGCGGATGATAAGGCATTAATAGAAGAAACATACGCCGAGATTGAACGGGAGCTGACGGAGCGGATATACGGACTTGAAAATCAGCTTAAAACCAGCTGTGACAAAAGAAGTCAAATTATAGAGATAAACCGAACTGCTAAAACGGTTTTTGAGGCGTTTGATAATATCCTAAATAAAGAAAAACTTGATAAAGTGGATATTGGGTTGATAACCGATAAAATTATTGTGTATGATAATAATACGATTACAGTAAAATTAAAAGCCGATATAGAAAGCATATTACAAACCGGAAAGCTTCCGAATATGGAAATTGATATGACGGACGGTGAAGATGTAAATTTTAATTATGACAGTGTAGATAGCGCATATTCGGCTAAGTACACACAAAAGGCTCGAAATAAAGGAGCCAAGGTTTACACTGTCAATGTTTTCAATGAGGGCGACCCTCTTGAAATTTTCACCGAGAGCAACGGTACGGTTATATTTAAAAAGTATTCGCCGATTGGTGAACTGGGCGAGTTTGCCGCTCAATATGCGGAATCGTTGTCAAAATCAGCAGGAATTCCCGCGTGTATAACCGATAAGGATAACGTTATTGCCGTATCGGGCGTTCCGAAAAAGGAGCTGCGCGAAAAAAAGGTTTCGGGTGCATTGGAAAAAATAATGAACGCCAAATCGCTCTTTACGAGAACGCACGGTGATAAATCAATTCAAATTTCGGATGAAATAGACAAGTATGAGGCAGGCGTTGTTGCACCGATTGTTTATGACGGTGACAGCATCGGTGCGGTAGTGTTTATCGCAGAGCCGTCAACGGCGGTGGGCGAAGTTGAAACAAAACTTGCCGAAACAGCGGCAGGTTTTCTCGGTAAGACAATGGAGTAAGAATTTATTCCGTTTTTTGAACGCAAGAGATGAAAGTCGATTTGACAAAGCACAATAACAGCACAAGAGCGCCATTTGGAAATCTTGTGCTGTTGCGCATTTTTGGAACAATCATTGCTCATTTTTGCTCATTTTTCATTTTGTGACTTGTTTTATGCAAAATATTGCAAAATGCGTTTTGATGTATTATAATTATAACAGTGTTGAAATTTCGAAACGGAGGCTGAAAAAATGGATATTAATTCGATTTTAAAGGGCGTAAACTGTGACTGCGGTCATTTTCACAGCTGTGACATCGAGCGAGTATATATCGAAAAAGACGCAGCGAAAAGATTTAGGGATTTATGTTGCGGATATAACAAAATTCTGATTGTTGCAGATGAAAATACATATAATGTCGGCGGTGAATCGGTTGAGAGGGGGCTGGCAGACAAATCTTTGACAAAGGTTATGTTCAGCGGTTCAAAACTTCTCATTCCCGATGAAGCCGCAATAGCCGCAGTAGAAGAAAAGACGGACGGAATCGAACTTTTAATAGGTATTGGCTCGGGCGTAATTCAGGATTTATGCAAATATGTTTCGCACGATAAGAACATTCCGTATATGATTTTTGCAACAGCGCCGTCAATGGACGGATATGCATCTTCGGGGGCGGCGATGATATTGAAAGGAATGAAAGTTACGGTTGCGGCAGGCGTTCCGAAAGCAATCGTTGCGGACACAAAAATTTTAAAAGACGCACCGTTTGAAATGATTGCGGCAGGGTACGGAGATATAATCGGAAAATACTCCGCGCTTTGTGACTGGAAGCTCAGCCGTGCTGTGAATAATGAATATTTTTGCACCTATATCTATGACTTGACATATAAAATGATAGAAAAAACTCTTTCGCTTGCGGACGGGATAATTAAACGTGATGAAGAGAGTATAGGTGTTTTGACAGAGGCGTTGATAACTGTGGGGATTCTTATGAGTTTTGCCGGTTCATCGCGTCCTGCCTCGGGCAGTGAACATCATTTGTCGCATTTCTTTGAAATTACGGGAATTTTAGATGATAAAGAATACTTTCCGCACGGTATTGACGTTGCTTATTCAACGGTTATCACCGCAAGGCTGCGCGAACAAATGCTGAAAAAAGACTTCCCCGATTCAAAATTTGTTGAGAGCAAAGAGACGTACACCGAAAAGATGAACGAAATATACAAATCGGCGGCGGACGGTTGTATACAGCTTCAAAACAAGATTGGAAATTATGAAAAAGACAGAATGTCGGTCTATAATGCCAAAAAAGATGAAATTCGGGATATATTGTCCGAGGTGCCGTCGGGTGATAAAATCGAAGCTATACTTAAACCGATGGGATTTGATATGGATAAATTCTATAATATGTACGGCATTAATAAAATCAAAACCGCCGTTAAGTACGCAAAAGACCTTAAAGACAGATATACGGTGCTGTGGCTGAATTATGATTTGTTCGGCGGAACAATAGAAATTTAAATATCCGTAAGGTATATAACAATGCACAAATTTGTGCTGTTATATACCTTAAAACGTATTACAGATAAGTTTGGTGCAAGGTAGTGTTTTTAACAAACGTCTTAGGTGTGACACCGGTTATTTTTTTGAAAAGCTTAATAAAATATGACAGGTCATTGAATCCGCATTGCTCACAGGTAACGGAAACCGAACAGCCGTTTGTAAGCAGCTCGCACGCATATTGAACACGCAGGTTATTGACATAGTTTATATAACTTATGCCCGTCAGGCTCTTAAATTTATTGCAAAAATAATGCCTTTCATAACCGATTAACTTTGACGCGTCATCTAACGAAATTTTTGATTTATAGTTTTGCTCCGTCCATAGAATAACCTTTCGCAGATTATGATTATGAACATCGTTTTTTTCGTTATCAAAGCAGGAATGACCCGAGGCTTGAATCAGCCTGTTGAACAGGGTTAAGATGCATTCGCATATTTCCGCGATATGTGTGGATGTATCAAATGTGTCGGATATATGCTCAATTTCGTCAAAATACGACAGGTAAGCAGGCAGGGATAAAAAGCTCTTTTTCTCGCGCTTTAAAATTTCTTCAATATTGAGCAGGGGGTTCAGCTGTTCGATATTTATTTTTAAAACTTTAACATAGCCGTCGTTCTTTTGATAAAAAACGGAATGTACAATCCTCGGCGGAATATAAAAAATCTGTTTTCCGCAAAGTTCAAATTTGTTGCCGCCTATATATATGTCACCGACCAAATCACAGCACAAAAGAACCTCAATGGTATCGGCATAGTGAGGCGGTGCGGTGATTTTTGTCGGAAATATCATCTTATTTACGTCCCACGGACGATTTTGTTTAAAAATTTTATGCTCTTTAAAAGCGGTCATTAAATCATTCATATTTTTATGATAACATAAAAAACATAATATTGCAACAATTTTTCTTAAAATAATTTAATGACAATATCTCCAAAATGTGTTATTATTAAATTATAAAAATCAGGTATCGCCTTTGTAAAAGGCGTGAATATCGAAAATATATAAAAGGTGATGTAACGATAAAAGTTGTTACAGAGTTTTAATTCTAAAATTATTCAATAGTGTAAACAATTTCCTGTTTTAAAACGCTAAATGTCCAATTAGTGTAAAAAAATGTCCTTATATTGATTTTTAATCCGTTTCTTATATGGTATAATCATAATATCAAAGCTTACAAAAACACTTTATCATAAGATGAAATATATCAGTATTTTAAATAAAAGTTATCACGAACATCAGAAAAACGTAAACGAATTCGTGATGTTTCGGAAAAGAGGTATGAGCAGAAATGGGAAATAAGTGAAATTTTAAAGCGTTGTCTGACGAAAACGCCGAATTTTCGAGTTAAAAACAGCGATTCAAAGCGAAAAAATAAAAGGGGTACCCCTTTTATGCTATATTTATATTGCATAAAGTATTATCTTGTAAATTAAAATTATAATTTATATTAACATTCAAACGAAAGGGTGAATATTTATGAAGAAATTTTTGGGAAAGAGGCTGAGTGCTCTGCTTATAACGGTGATGAGCTTGTCTGTGATAAGCTGTCCGATAATGGCAGAGGGACGGGAGATTCTGTTGCTGACACAGAATTTTAACAATGTTGATTTGAGTTCCGACTGGGTTACAACAGAGAATACGGGTACGATTACCGATGTAGATTCGGATTTGTACGTAACGAATGCGGACGGGTTTGACAGTCTTGTTATTCCCGATATTACGGTGACGGATGCGGTTATGTCGGCTGACTTTAAAGCAACGGCGTTAAGTACGAATGCGGACGCATACTTTGGTATAAGAATGAGAAGCGGTGACGTCGGAAGCTATCAAATGGCGTATTATCCGAAAGCAAAGCAGCTGAAGCTTCAGAGAATGAAAGCTGACGGAATAACGGTTGACACAACAAGGGATTCATGTGGATTTACCATGAATGAGGGCGAGACATATAATATGGCGTTCTCGGTCAAAGACGGCTCGCTGAGAGGCGAAGTGAACGGCGTTGTGTGGCTCAGAGCATTTGACTATAATATAGATACAACCACCTGGACGTCTGACGGTAAGGCGGTTTTTGAGAGCGGCAGTGCGGCGGTTGTCAGCAATTTTCAGCAAGTAACGATAAGCAATCCCAAAATGACGGGCGAAGACAAACTTTTTTATGAAAATTTTGAATCGGGAAGAGTTTTTGCCGATGTTACAACAGGAAGCGGTTATGGAAGTGTGAGTGCGACAAAAAATACAGGCATTATTTCTACAACAGGCGGCAAGCTGGTATTAGCCGCAAACGAAACATGGTATCCGACAATATATATCAAACATCAGGGTTCAGATGCATCAAATGCATGGAAAAATACTGTGCTGTCTTTTGATGCCGTTACGGACGATGCATTTGACCATATGAATATTCAATCACATTTGTTAAATGATTTATCAAAGTCATATTTGGGATTTATACATAATTCCTGTCAGTATTCAAGTGTGAAAAAAAGCGGTACAACACTGTCGGATTCGGCTGTGACGGATTATGGAAAAACACAGAGTATAAAAAATAAAAGTTTTCAGTTTAAAGCCGAAACAAAGACAAATGCAGACAATACAATAACCGAATTAAAGTATTATACAGACAATCAGCAGATATTATCGGCATCGGACAGTTCAACGCCTGTAACGGGTGGAGGAATAGGGATTAATCCTGTTAAAGGCACGCTGACAATTGATAACCTCACAATCAAAGACGCAAACGCCGCAACGAAAGCGGAAAACACAATATCCTTACCCAAAATGGTGAATTGGACAAAAAGCGGAACGGTAAGCGGCACATTCAGCAAAGAAAAAGCATACAAGGTTTTAATCGGTCAAAACGGCGATTTGGTGTTAAATAATTTTTCACAAAAGAATGTTTCGGTCGGAATGGACGTTGATATAGATTCCGAAAATTGGAGTGACAACTCTCAAATCAACCTTTTTGCACGTTACATTTCAAACGGTCACAATGTAAGAATGACATTTTTCAAGAAATCAAATGCCGCAGTACCCACCGTTGCGATTCTTGTTTGCAACAACGGAGAAAAAGATAAAAAGTATGTGTCTATGACTTATGACCCCGGAACAAAATTCAGAATGGAGTTACAGGCAAAAGACGGAATATATCGTGCGCTTATTGACGGAAATGTTGTTGCAGAGCTGACATCTGCCGAAGAAATGAACCTTAAAGGAACGGTAGGAATACAGTTTAAAGATGCGTCGGCAACGGTTAAAAACGTTCTTGTGAAAGAAGAAAACAGAATGTGGATTTCGGACGTTCCGACAGTTGCAAGCAAACACTATACTTTCACAGCGGACACCAATGTTGTTAAAGGTACTGATTATACGGCGTTCTGTGCGGATATTCAAATTCCCGATTTAAAATGGAGTCAATTTTTTATGAATTCACGTGTAAATTCGGCGAATAAGGCATATATTGCACAGTTCAGAACAGGTAAAGACAGTAACACCGGGAATGCGGCTGTGTATGTTCAGCTTTATAAAGCGCTTTGGAACGAAACATTTGGGGATGCAGTGAATATTACATCCAATATAAATGTTGGCAGAACAAACAGAATAAAAATGGTGACAGAGGATTTATCGGACGGGAATGTTAAAATTGCAATTTCGGTAAACGGAACAGAAGTTTTAAGCAAGGTTACGGATGATAGCACAGATAAGCTGACATCTGCAAGCGGAGCGAACGGATATGATTTTTGGTATCCGAGTGCACCGGGAACATTCTTCACCAATGCAACGGCATGGATAGAGTGCTTGGGGGATGACAGCGATGAATCAGCATTGAATATTGACTATAAATTCAACAAAGAAAGTCTTGTTGCGGATGAAAAAGTTAAGGCCGATTTAACGGTTGAGAATACCACGGGCGAAGATTTCAGTGCGGTTATTTTTGCGGCATTATATAATGCGGACGGAGTATTGTGCGAGGTAACACCGATTACAGAGGTTACTGTTACGGCACAAGAAATGTATAAGACCGTTTCGACGGGCGAACTGACAGTGCCGAATAATCCGACGGGCTATCGCGCGGTAGCGTATTGCTGGAATTCAATCAGCGGAATGAAACCGCTGTATAACAACACCGTTAAAATTACTGCACTCGAGGACGACCTTTGAAGGACACAAAGCATAAGCGACAACAGCGTAAAACAGCTCGGTCGATATGCATATACAACGGAAATGGGTAGAACGTATAACTGGCCCGGCAGCGGAATAGCGTTTAAGTTTGTCGGTGCCAGCGCAGAGATTAATATAACAGAGGTGACGGGTGCGTACTCTTCAAAGACCGATTCCGACGGAAAGATAACAAACGAATCAATCGCATCCGTGCCGACTGTGCCGAACGCACCTTATTTTAACATAACCGTTGACGGTGTAACAAAAAGAGTCCCGATTTTAAACAGCGGCTGGTTAAATCTTGCTGACGGACTTGATAAAAAAAGAGAGCATATAATCAGATTCGAACGTTCGAGCGAGGCGACAAAGGGAAAGCTTTGTGCCTCACAGATACGAGTGTCGGGCAACAGTGCCGCTGAACCGACAGAAAACAAAAAACTTTTGTTTGAATTTTACGGCGATTCGTATACTGTCGGTTACGGAAACCTATATCCTGAGGTCGGCGGTGTTGAGTGGGAAACAGGCGAAAACACTGATTTTTCAAAATCTTTTTCTGCGTTGTGCGCAAAGGCGTTTGATGCGGACGTAAATGTTATTGCGAGGTCGGGCAAGGGAATAATAAAGAACAATGATAAGTCAGTTGATGCAAATGTTTCACAGCAAGCCGAGCTTGCCGACTTAAAAGTAATGACAACGGACAATCCGCAATTATGGGATTTTGATAACGCAAGAAAACCCGATGTTGTATCAATATATCTCGGTACAAATGATACGGCCGGCGGATGTCAAAAGGCCGAATACGTATCGGCATACCAATCTTTTTTGACAAAGCTTAGAACACGTTATCCCGATGCGAAAATAATATGTCTTGCCAAACCCGGTTCGACATTTTCGGGTTGGGTATCGGAAACGGTGACGGAGATGCAAAAGACAGATAATAAGTTATATTATTATTGTTTTAATGAATTTCCGTGCGGTGCATTATATCATCCGAGTGTGAGTGAAGATGAAGATATATCAAAAGAGCTTATCGCTGTTTTTAAAGATGAACTCGGAATTTAAACACATAAATAACAGAACTGATTGACAGGAGATGAAACAATTATGAATTCTGTAATTAAAAAGGGAATTGCGGTTATTTCCACAGCGTTATTAATAATCGGGAACGCGATGCTCCCGATTGCGGACGCGGCGGAGATTGTGGCGAAAAATGAAAAGGTTTTGTTCAGCGATGATTTTGAAAGTTATGATTCAACCGAGGATGCGGCGGATATATGGGATATCACCAACACCGATGCGGCAAGCATCGGACGGGATGTTTCGTATACATATACGAGCGCAGTCACGGGGACAAACAGGCTTTTGTATAATGAACAAAACTTGACGGACGCGAAAGTATCGGCGGCGTTTGATATAAAAAATGCCGAGCCGGACGGTGAAATCGCCGTTTATATACGGTACTCAGCCACAGGCGGTTATCGGTTTTCGCTCAACCCGACATCGGGATTGATGAAACTTGTTAAAAATGAGAGTGCCGGCGAGAGCGTTATTGATGAATATACATTGCCATCCGTTGATAATAAGTATACAATGTCTTTATCGGCAAAGGGCGGAATGATAATCGGAGAGGTAAACGGAACGGTTTGGCTCTCGGTATACGATTTGACTCCTGTCTCGGGCGGCGCGGCGGCAATTGAAACTCAAAATGTGCAAAGCGGCTTGACCGATATTGTAATATGCGGCGAAAACAGAATATTTTATAATGATTTTTCATCGGGCAGGGCGTTAAACAATTTGAGTTTTATAACGTTCACAAACCCCGATGGGGCAGAGTCGCTTGTTGATAATGACGGCTATCTGAAAATAAAGGGAGGCAGCACAAAAGAGAATGTTATGAAGATTAACGATTCATCTTTTGAAAGCTCGGCTGAATGGGGAAAGATAAAGGTTGACGCAAATTTCAAAATGAAAAATTGTGACCAGATGTTTTTGAGAACCGGTTTTAACCGAGCGGGAAATTCGTATGTGAATCTTATCCATTCGCACACTCAATACAGCGCGCTCAAGAGAAACGATGACTGGAACAATAATCTTGCGACATCACAAATAACGAACAGGGTTTTGGATGCAAATACAGATTTTAACATAGTAAGCATAAAAGATACGGATAAAGCGAACGGCTCAACACAAATCAAGACCTTGCTTGACAATTCCGTTTTGTATGAGGTAACAGATAATACGGCTTTATGCGGCGGTTTGACGATAACCTGTCCGAAAACAAAGGAATTGTGGATTAACTCTCTTGAAATTACGGATATGTCGTCTGTGATAACGCCGTCGGATATTTATCTCAACAGGGATTTTTCAAAATTAAAAGAGGACGGCGATGTAAGCGGTGACAAAGAAACGATTCAAAGCGGTTCTGCCGCAAGGTTCGGCGCTAACGGTTCGGCGAGAATTTTATTAAAGGATAAAAAGTATAAAAATATCGATTTATCTTGTAATATGAACATAAATGAATTTGCGGACGCAGACGGAAGCGCAAAGATTTGTTTCAGATATACGGACGAGAACAATTTCTCTTTTGTCAAATTTTCAAAGGACGGCGCAGAGCTTAAAGAAGTAAAAGACGGCGTTGAGAATTCGATTTCGAAATCTGCGAGTGCAATAAAAATCGGTTCACCTATAAACGTCAAAATATCGGCAAAAGAGGGAAGTTACAAAGTTATTGTGGATAACATTGCGCTTTTGTCATACACGGACGCGGCGAAATATAATCAATGCCTTTCGGGTACAATCGGATTTTATTCCGAAAATACATCGGTCGATTTTGATGATGTTGTCATAGAGAACAATACATTGGATTGGTTGGTTGACGAAACGGAAGTTTCGGACGGAAAAACATATGATTATTCCGCCCCCGAGGGTGCATCGGAACATACAAGGCTGAATGCCGAATGCCTGATTGCCGGAACGTCAACCGATGTTCAGGGAGGTTATCAGCTGTCATCGGGATTAAAGAGCGGAAAGGGTTATACCGCACATATTTATCCAACGGCGGACACGATAAAAGTTAATATTATATCCCCCGATTGGAGCAGCACTTTTGTGAGCGGTGCGGATATAGGCGGACTTATAAAGGTCGGCGAATACAATATTCTGTCACTCGAAAAAGAAACAACCGCCGATAATAACATAAAACTGACGTTTTATGCAAACGGCGAAAAAGCTTTTGAATTTACAGACAAAGATGTAAGATTTATGCCGAGTGACGGTTATCGGGGTTATCAGGTTAAGACAAAGTACGGCTCGAATCCGAGCGTTCCGACAAAGCGTGTTTGGCTTGAAGATATGCGATATAACGGAGACTTTTCAATAAGTTTGAACACGGATGTAAATTCATTGGTAACGGGTTCGAAAGTTAATATAAAGGTTAAGACGGATAACGGCGGATATGAAACAAAAGAGTTTATGGTGTTGTGTGCGATGTATTCGGCGAAAGGTACGCTTATGAATCTTGATATTAGTGACTTTTCGGCTGACAGCGGCGAGAGTTTTGAAAACAGTTTTGATGTTACAGTGCCTCAATCTTTGAAAAACGGAAGAATAAAGATTATGTGCATTGATAATACAAACAATCTTAATCTTTTATGTGACAGCATTGAGATAAAATGACATTAAAATGCGACAAAGAAAGGAATGGTTTGCGGATGAATATTATAAGGAAGTTTTTTGCGGTATTACTCTGTTTTTCAATGATTTGCGGCTGTGCTTTCGGACAGGTACTGTACGAGGATAAAATGGACAGTGCGTCCGATAAATGGAATTTCGGTGCGCTTGCTGAAATCACATCTGAATCGGACAATAAGGCATTAAAGCTTGACGGAAAGAATAACTTTGTATATGTGACAAAAGACAGTTATTACGATTTGGCGGCGCATGCAAAATTCAGCGGTGTGACCGCAAGTTCAGCGTCGGGGTACGTCGGCGCTGCGGTCAGATGTGCGGAAAATTCGAGGTATGAGGCAAGGGTTTACCCCGAATCAAAAAGAGTAACGCTTGTGCGGGTGGATAACGGCGAAAAGACTTTAGGCTCGGCTGAATTTAAGATAGCCGACAAGGCTTTTGACTTAAAGCTTGCGGTTAAGAATAATACCTTGCGTGTTTTCGCAAACGGCGGTTTGCTATTGTCGGTGATTGACGATAATCCGCTGTCCGATGGTGGGGTTGCCGTTGTTGCGGACAATGTTTCGGTGACAGCAGAAGAAGTTAATTTGTATACCGAAAGTTCTTGGCTTTATGAGGATTTCAACTGTGGAAAATTAAGCTCTTTTTCGGATAATTCGTTTATGCCCGAAATCACTTCAAGCGCAGGCGGAACATTTTCGGTGGTAAAAGACGGTGACAATTTGGTGCTTTCGCCGACATTAAATGACGATACGGCGAGGATTATATATCCCGTTTCAAAGATTAGTGATACCGCCGCAACAGCCGTGATTGCAAACGTAAAAACAAATGGCTGGGGTCTGAGCACGGAAGAGGGCGGATTTTCGCTTTATTCAAGATATACCGCGCTGAATCAGACCTATAAAATGAGTATTTCGAACGGAAGCGTTTTGATAAAAAAGATTATGCCGACAGAAACCGAAACTGTTGCAAAATCCGAAGTTTTGGCGTTTGATGAGGACGTATATCACGAAGTCGCTTTTGAAACTATAAACAAGGCTGACGGTTCGGTTTTGCTGAACGGATATATAGACGGAAGCCTTGCAGCATCGGCGGTTGACGATTACGCGCCGTATTCATACGGGAAATTCGGAATCGAAAAATCGGGTGTAATGTCGCTTTATATTAATGACATAAACTTTAAAAATGTTGATGCGGACAAGACGCTTGCCGATGAGTATGCAGGCAGACCAAAGAAAAAGATAACAATGCTTGTCAACGGTGCAGATGCCGAGTTTGATGTTGAGCCGAGAGAGGTTGACGGATGTATATCTATGTCGGTTCGTCAAATGTCGGAAATATTAAACGCGCAATACAGCGAGAGCGGAGATTCCGCATCAATATCAAAAGACGGATTGAACGTGAGTGTTACATCGGGGTCGGATAAGATACGTATAAACGGCACCGAAACAGAAATGAGCTTTGCCGCAGACAAAAGCAGCGACAAAATATGCGCATCGGCAAATTTTGTTATGGGTCTGTTCGGCGCGATAACATCATTTGATGCCGAATCAAAGGTGTTTACGGTTTCGTATGATAACAACGTTCTTTCCGAAACAAATATATACACAAAAGACGGAAACATCTTTGCGACAAGCCGTGACGGCTTGAAATTCAGATATGCAAAGGTCAGCGGAGTTGACGGATTTTATCGTTCGTCAGAGGAAAAAGAATCGCTGACAAGACCGATTTGGAAAGCGTATTTTATAGACGAAGCGACCGCGGCGGCAAACGTAATACCCGAGAATCCGACAAAGGGTTATTACGGCTCGAACTGGGTTCTCGGAAACTGTACGACCGACAGCCGCGAGGCTAAATTAAAAGACACGGCGTGGAACGCCGAAACGGGCGAGCTGATTCTTTATTACACGCACGAAAGAGTTGATGTTGCCGCACATATCAAGCTTGGCGGGAACAAGATAGAGATGTACGCGGATGTTACAAACAAGAGTGATTATCCTCTGCAGTTCATAACGATTCCGTCAGAATGGTCATATTGTTACTCGGTGAACAACACGCTGCTTTTGCCGACAAGCTATGCAATGGTTGAGTATGACACAATAACGTGGTACAGATATACATTTGCATCGTGCGTTATGGACGGATATGCGGTAACGGGTAACGGCGTTGCCTCGACATACTTTGTCCAGCACGAGCAAAAAGACGGCGATGATGAATATATAATGGCAACCGATACTCAAATTTACGGCGGTGACTTTGCACGCTCGATGCGTGTAAGCCCCGGAACGGTGGTATATCGAGAAAAGGGAGAGAGTGTGACGAGCGTTCCGTGCGTTATCTCGTCAACACCGAATCTGCGCACGATGGCGGATGAATATGTAAAAACCTGTTATCCGAACGCGCGGCGAGTCAGAGAAAAGATTCAAAAGGAACAGGATAAAGAAACCGTTCCGAAAAGCAATGTCTTTCATTTGAGCACGATTGGTAACAAGTTTACGGATATGACCGAGTTTGCAAAGAAAGCCCCGGGTCATTCAATGTTTCATATGACGGCTGTTCTCGGACATACGAATAAAGGCTATAGCTATTGGGACGCTTTTCCGAATTATTTTCCGCCTTATGAGTATTTGGGAACAATGGAAGATTGGACGGAATTTATGACTGTGGCAAACGAGAACGGTCACTCTTATCTGCCGCGAAACTCTCTGTTCTATGGCACAGAGGGGTCGAGACTCGATGAACAAATTAAAGCCGAACAAGCGGCGAACGGCGAGGAACAGACAGGTATATATGACCTCGCAATTAAGCATTTCAGCGGTCCGCGCCAAAAGGCGGTTTGGGGTGTTCCGGGTGTGTTATACTCGCCGGCGTCAAAGCGTGCGATGCAATTCTTTGAGGAAACGTGGAAGACGTGGCAGAGTATGGGCGTCAGCAACTTCTTTACCAATGTTATAACGGTTATGAATCCGATGAAACAACGTTATGACTTTCATCCCGATGCCGACAGACCGGATCACGAATATGATTACCAGGCAAAGCTTATGAAATGGCACGGCGACAGAGCGCCTTTATACTCCGAAGGATTGGATATTTCAAGACTTCCGTATCAGGCAGGATTTATGACTGACGCGCGCTGGGACCCTGATTATGATACTCCGCCGTTCGGAAAAGAAACGTTCATTCGTATGCGATATGACATAACGGCGATGATGATAAGTGAATATGCGCGAATTTTTCCGCATAACGTATCCGATGAGAATCAGAACAGCAACAGAGCACTTACGTTCTCTCTGCTCTATAATTACGGACTGAAAATGAGACTTGATGTAGGCAAACAGCCAACGGTTGATAATTTGCGCTGGATAAGAGGTCAGGCTATTCTCGGCGAGCTTGTTATGGACAGACTCTATGGACAAAAACTGATGAAAGAGCTTGATTATTCAAAGCAAGAGCTTGTTGCGGATTATGGCGGAAACATCGTTACGGGAACACTTGAAAACAGACCTCTGGTTAAATCGGACAGAACAATAAGCAAAGAGGGATTTGAATTCAAATCTAAAGACGGTAAGGTAACGGCGGGAACATATGACAGGTTTAATAACCACGAGCTTGAACAATCGACTCTGTTGCTCTTTGAAAACAGAGATGACGGAACAAAGCGGATTTACGCTCCGGTTACGGATAAAGAAATAAGCCTGAATGTTCCGACCGACGGCATACAATCGCCAAAGATTGTTGCACATTATGCGGACGGAACAACAGAGGAAGTCTCGGGTACGTTTGACGGCAAGAATTTATCATTTGTTTATCCCGTTTTCCCGACAAGTGACGGAAATGACGTTACTTTGTCAAACGGCACGGTTATAGCTATGTCAAAGCTTGTTCCGTACATTGAGATAACAAACGGCGGCTCGGATAAGGTGTCGGTTTTGTCAAACAGTGTGTTTATAAAGACGTATGTTCCTTTTGAAACATATTCAACGCTGAAGAAAATTCCCGATTCGGTAAACGCTCTGATTATCATAGAGAATGCGTCCGAGAATTCGGTTAGCGGAAACGTAACGGTAAGCGGACAGTATTTCGGTACAAAGGTTGATGAAACATTTGCGGTTAATTCAAATGAAGCAAAGGTTGTTCTTCCGCTGAGATTGTATAAAGACCCATTTTCAACCGATACGGGGGCAAATTTAAAACTGACCTCGAATATAGACGGTGCGGTTATTGAAAACGGCGGAGCTTTAAATATACAAAAACAGGATTTGAGTATGCTGAACAGTATTTCGAATATAGAGAGCGGAGATAAGTATAAGATTCGTCTCGATTGGAATGCGGCGGCAGACGATGACCTGCCCGATATGTTTGAAATCACCGAAAACACGGGAATAAACAAGTTCGGAGATGCGATAAGGATGAATAAGGGTGAAAAGCTTACGCTCAGCAGCTCGCTGATAGGTTCGATTTCAGATGCGACAACGGTTAAACACTATTATGCGGAAATGCTTTTGAAATTTACGGATTTGACAAAGTATGTATACAAGAACGCAATGTGTAATCAGATTATGAGTGCGAACGGAACGAGCAAAACTCCGATTTCTCTGCAATATAATGCTTTTGATAACTGTTTTAAACTCGTGGCTACGCCCGAGAGCGGAAGCGCGGTTACACTTAATCTGGCGGATGTTCAGGTGCATTTGAACGAGATGTATCACGTTGTGATAGAGATTGACGGAAGTACCGCAAAGCTTAGCGTAAACGGCGAAAGTATGAGTGCGGACTTTACCTCGGGTTATGCGGCTCTTGACGGAACGGTAACATTCGGTGACAGAATGGGTACAGACTTATCATATTTGAGAATAGGCAATTGAGGAGGAGAGAGACAATGCTGAAAAAACTTTGGACTAAAAGAATCGCCGTATTTTTATCCGTATTTTTAATTGTTTCGGCTATGCCTTTCGGATTTGCGGAGGGCGGTCAAAGCACAAGTGTTAAGGCTCTTGTGAAATGCGGCAGCGTTACGCTGAACGGAACGGCAGGGGCAAACGCAAAGGTTGTTGCAACCGTGACCGAAAGCGGAACGGATACGTTTGTGTTTGCGGATGATACCGCGGCGGACAAAACAGGTGCGTTTGAATTCCCCGTATTCGCTATGCCCGATGTTGAGGATTCCTCAAACAGCTGCGGCGGTGAGTATGTGATAAAAATTAATGCAAACGGCGAAGTTTTAACAAAAACATTCACCTATTTCGGAATCGAAAAAAGAGCGGAATTAATCATCAAGATTAATTCCGCAGCGGATGATGCCGCTTTGAATACTTTGCTTTGTGCAAACAGGGACATCTTAAATGAATTCGGCTTTGTGACGGACGGAATCACGGCGGATAACACCGCTCTGTTTAAGACGATTGCGGATAAAATTCCGTTTAGTACCGATGAGCAAAGGTTCTGTGATGCAATGAGCGAAATATTACTTATTGACGCGGTTAATAACCTCAAAGCCGATGAATTCGGCGAGTTTATAAAAGAGAATGACGGCAGGGGAATAAATCTTTTGTTCGGCGATATAAAAATTTCGGATGATTCCGCAATGTATGCAGAGGTTTGTAAATATGCATCGGAAAACAGACCGTATAAATCCGTATCGGATTTGAACGAGCAATTGTATAAGGGTGCGGTTTTATATTTGCTTAACAATGCGTCAAAGCTGACCCTTGCGGAAACGGTGAAAAAACATAACGAATATATCGGTATCACGGCGGCGTATTTGAGGGATTACACAAATACCGAAAGTGCATCAAGAGACATAAGCGGACGCGTTCTGGATAAAATGAACGGCGCAAAGTTCAAAACGCTTTCGGAGTTCAACAAAATTCTCTGTGAACAAATTGATGAATATAAAACCGGCAATAAGAATAATTCATCATCGGGCGGCTCGGGTAGCGGAGGAAGCTCGGGCGGCGGTTCTGTCGGCGGTGCGTCTCAATATCCGATTCAAAACAATACCGAGTCTGAATCCGTGACGGAAAGATATGATAAAGATATTACCGATGTTTTTAAAGATACGGATGATGTTGATTGGGCAAAAGACGCAATTTCGGCGTTATATAAAAAAGGAATAATCAGCGGTCGGACAAGTGACAGCTTTGAACCGAACTGCCCGATAACAAGAGAGGAATTCATTAAAATATTGCTCGGAGTCCTTGAAATAAAACCGATTTGGAATATGACCGCATTTAAAGATGTTGATAAAGACGCGTGGTATTATGACTGGGTTTCGACCGCGGAAAAATTCGGGATAACAAACGGCATCTCAAATGACCTTTTCGGAACAGGTAATAACATTACTCGTGAAGAGGCGGCGGCAACGCTGATGCGCGGCTGTTCGGCTGTCGGGATTGCGATTGATTCAAATGCCGACAATAAAACGAATTTCTCGGACTATGGCGAAATAAGCGAATGGGCGATAACGGCTGTTTCCGATTTATCTTCGGCAGGAATTATAAACGGAAGAGATAACAACCGTTTTGAACCTCAAGATACCATAACGCGTGCGGAATCGGCCAAACTTTTATACGGAATTTTAAAACTGCGCAGCACAGGAGGAAGCTTATGAACACATTGAAAAAAATTCTTACATTTGTATTGACAGCGGCTATTCTTGTAACTTGTTTCGGAATAAACGTGTCTGCGGCAGAGCTGTTACTGTCAGAGGATTTTGAGTCGGGTCTCGGAAGGCTTTCGGTCAGAACCGGAAGCGTATCGGTTGCTGATGACAATGGGGTAAGAGCGGCGTGCTTTAAAGGAAAAGCGGGCGTGACTTATTTAAAAACAGCGGAAGAAGAGGGCTGGAACGGTTCGTATACCGCAAGTTTTCGAGTTCGTATGGACAACTGGACAAATAATGGAACGGCATTCAGCATTTCGCTTAATCCGACCGCAAACGATCATAAATATTTGATTAACTGTACGAATCAGGGCTTTACTCTTGCAAAAATGGAACCGCCGGCACAATGGCTTTTAAAGTCCGGACCGACGGGCGCGCTTTCCGTAAACAGCACGAAATATCATACCGTTAAAGTGAACTTTGTGCAGGACAAAGAAAAGCAATCGGCGAACATAGTCGTTTATTTTGACGGAAAAGAAATGATAAACTGGACAGATACCGCGAATATTTGCTCTTACGGCGGTTTTATGTTCGACACCTCGATTGACTCGAATACGGTTTATGTTGACAGTATTACATTTTCCGCAATCGGGACGGGCAAGACGGTCGAAAATATCGGCGGCGTTCCGACCCCCGATTTGAACGGCAAGAATTATGAAAAAGAAGCGACAATTATGCGCGACCTGGGCGTTTTACCGAATGATGATGACGGGATGTGGAACGGTGACAGAGTGGTAACGCGTGCGGAGTACGTTACGGCGTTGATGAGACTTATGGGATATGATAATCTTATTCACACATATACGGCGAATGACATTTTTGTTGATATTCCGAAGGATGCCGAATATAAAGACAGTGTATCTCTTGCGTTCGCACTTGGAATATTAAAAGACGATTATAACGGATACTTCCGGCCCAATTCACCGATAAAATATAACGATGCCATTCGTCTTGCCGTGCGTGCGCTCGGCTATGGCGAACAAGCGGAGCTGAACGGCGGAAATCCGAACGGATATACATGGGTTGCGTCAATGCTTAAATTTCCGAGCAAATCGGCGGATACGCCCGATACACTCAAATGCGATATTGCGCGGCTATTTTTCAGATGTACAGAGGTATCACAAAAAGAACCCGTAAAATGGGCGAGCGATTATGTTGTTTATGCCAAAGAGGGCAGGACAATTTTAGAGCAAGCGGATATAATATCGGATGAGGGGGTTGTGACGGCGAATTATATCAGCAATCTGAAAGAGTCTGCCGCAACCGACAGAGAAACGGTCAAAATAAATAATGTTTTGTACAATATCGGGACAACAAAAGCATCCGATTTGCTCGGATGCAAGGTGAAATTTTACGCAAAGGCGAACAAGAACGATACGCCCACGCTTTTATATGCGGCGATTGATGACCCCAAGGGTGTTTTAGAGGTTGAAACAAATGATATAAATTCGTCAAAGACTCAAAAGGGGTCAATTGAATATTTTGATTCCGAGGGTAAAAACAAGTCGTATAAAATTGCGCCGTCCGTTGATGTCATAAAAAACGGAGGACTGCTTAAAAGTTATACAAAAGAGGATATTTGTCCCAAAAACGGATATGTCAGGTTGATTGACAATGACGGCGATAGGCGCGCGGATGTTGTTTTTGTGTATGATTTTAAAACTTTGGTTGCCGATAATATATCATACCGAACGGGTATCATATATGATAAAAGAAGCACCGGAATGAGCATATTAACGGATGACGCCGATAAGACGGTCGATATTTATAAAGACGGTGTTTCGACCGAGCTTTCGAATTTGAGTGACGGTGATATGATAAGCTGGTATGAATCATCGGACAAAAAGTATATTTATGTTACGGCATCATCAAAACAGGTATCGGGCAATACCGATTCGATAAACGAAGGAGAAAGGATTATCGGTATAGGCGGAAAAACTTATGACTTGTCCGACAGCTTTATCGATGCGATAAATGATGGATTTGAGCTTATGCCCAAAACGGGACGAATTTATACATATTTGATTGATTCGTTCGGTAAAGTTGCGGCGATACTCGAAAGCTCATATCACAGCGGAAGTATATACGCGTATGTGACAAATGCGGCTGATACCGGCGTTTTTGAAAAACAGTATAAATTAAAATTATTCTGTCAGGACAATGAATGGAAAGAGCTTTCTTTAAAAGATAAAGTTACTTGGAACGGTACAAAAAATGTCAAAGGCGAGAATGTTGTCGAAAATACTCTGAAATCCGCAGACGGCACAGTTGTTCCTCAGCTGATTGAATACAGCTTAAATGCGAATGATGAGATATTTAAAATAAACACCGCTGTCGACAGGGCGGCCGCGCCCGACCCGACAGACCTGCTTTGTCTTGACGCAAGCGGAGAGGAACGTTATAAAAACGTTAATAAATCACTCGGTTCTCAGCATTTCGTTTCGCAGTCAAAAATTTTTATGATACCGACCGATTTGAGTCAAGAGGATTTCTTCTGTTCGGTATCGACATCGGCATTGTATACGGGGAGCAAGTATAACGCGGATTTTTATAACGAAGAGTACGCTGTTCCCGAGGTAGTGGTTATACATACCGATGATAACTATTCAAAAGACCCGGGAAAGTTAAATAGCTTTTTTGTTGTTGACAGCATAGGAACCGAAATTAATAAAACAAGCGGTGAAACGGTTACGTTTGCGGATGGTTTATATGACGGGAAAGCATCACATATTATCTTTGCCGATGATTGCAAGACGGATGAATTCGACAGGGGCGATGTGATACAGTTTACAACAGGAAAGAACAATATGGTGGTAAACGCAGCCAAGAGATTTGACGCATCATCGCCGACAGACGGTGATGACGGCGGATTTAACGCCGATACCCGTTTGATAACGGGAAAAATCGTTCATATAAACAGAAACACAAACCTTGTCGGAATCAGTATTGATTCAAAGGATTCGGTTGATAAGAACACGAAATGGGTAAGCGTGTCGGGGCAGTCAGTTAAATATTATCTTTATGATAAAAAGAAGAATTCGGTGAGAGTTTCAAAGATCTCTGAACTTGAAAAAGGTATGCCGATAATCGCGCGGCTTGTTCAAGAACAGCTTTTCGAAATTGCGGTCGTATCGGAATAAGAAAAAGAAACATAGAAAAAGCAGGGACATCACCCTGCTTTTTCTATGTTGGTACAGTTTTGAATCTTATTCGATTATTTCTGCCTTTTCGATAACGATAGGCGTTTCGGGTTTTCCGCTTGCGTCACGTTTAACCTTTAAAAATCCATCGATTACGTCCATTCCTTCGATAACCTCACCGAATGCGGCATAGCTCCCGTCAAGCGAAGTTTGAGAATCATAGCAGATAAAGAATTGGCTCGTTGCCGAATTCATATCTTGACTTCGCGCCATTGAAACGACTCCGCGGGTATGAGAGAGTGTGTTTTGTTCAAATCCGTTTTTGGCGAATTCACCTTTAACCTTGGTGTCGCTGCCGCCGGTGCCGTTGCCTTTGGGGTCACCGCCTTGCGCAACAAAGTTGTCGATTACGCGGTGAAATGTTAAACCGTTATAAAAGCCTTCGCTTACAAGCTTGGTAAAGTTCTTACAGGTTTCGGGTGCATATTGAGGTTCGGTTTTTATAATAAACTCTCCGCCGTCTTTCATAGTAAATTTAATTTTGCGAGACGGTTCATCAACCGTGGATTGTGCGCCGCTATCGGTGTTCTCTTGAGGTTTTGTATTTGTGTTATCCGAACCGCTGCCGCAGCCGGCAACGGCAATGCACAAAATAGCTGATATAACAGCCAATAAAACTTTTTTAATTGTGTTCAACTTACTTTTAAACATTTAATTCAAATCCTTTCATTTCATTTTTTATAAGCCGTCGGCAATATCCGAAATCATTCGTTTTTGCAACGGACTTCCTATTATAAATATGAGCGCATCAATACAAATAATATATATCAAAGCTTTAATATCAAACGTGCCGTACAATAGCACGGAACGGTAACCGTTTACAAAGACTGCGCCGGGGGTATATTTAATTATACCGGCAGGAAATGAGGCGTTTTGTGATAACCGCCAGAATACGGGGGTTATCCAAAAGCATATATTTAATCCTATGACGACAATGTTTTGCATATCCTTAAATTTTGCACAAATCAATGCAAATATGCGTCCAACGGAATACACGAACAAAAAAATTGCCGCACTCCATAGAGGAAGGTATATCCACGCGGACGAAAACGTGTTTTCGTATACGCACAAAGCCAAGACGATTGCCAAAAATATTATATGACCGAAGATACAAGATATTGCTCTTATCCGTAAAACAGAGGGTTTGTTAAACCCCGTCTTTTTTATAAGATAAGCATAATCGCGAAAAGCGGACGTCATCGATTTTATTCCCTCGGAAATAAAAAGCCATGCCGATATTCCGACCGAGAGCCAAAGATAATAATGGCAATCGTCACTCCACGAAAAATTCGCCGCAACCGAATATACAAACCAATATACCATTACGTTTACAATGGGTTCAACACCTGCCCATATAAAGCCGAAAACAGAACCGGCATACTTCGCCTTAAAGTCATAGACCGCAAGACGCAATATTGTCAAAGTTCTGTTTTTTAAAGAGTTTTTCGGCTTATTCATATTTATTCAGCTGTCCGTTCTCGGACTTGTTCCAGCTCGGAAGTCCGTTTATTATCGCGTGCATAATTTTTGTCTTAAAAAACTTGTCCTCACGCGATTTCTGATTAATAAAATCCTTCATATCCTGGCGTTTTGAGTGTCCGTCCATCGGACAGTTGCTCGGAACGATAGGAAGCCTTTGCGATGCGGCAAAGCTTTTTATATCGCCCTCGGGCATATACAAAAGCGGACGGATAACATATATATCGCGGCGTGACAGATATGTTACGGGCGAAAAACAATTAATTCTTCCCTCATAGAAAAGGGAGAGGAAGAATGTTTCGATAACGTCCTCTCTGTGATGTCCGAGTGCAACCTTGTTGCATCCCAGCTCAACAGCGAGGTCATTCACACCGCCGCGGCGCATCTTGGCACAAAGCGAACAAGGGTTCTTTTCTTTGCGTATGTCAAAAATTATTTCCGCGATGTCTGTTTTCTTTACGATATATTCAACATTGAGTTCTTCGCAAAGCTTTCGTACCTCGGCAAAGCTTACGTTTGGGTGTCCCATATCGAGCGAAACGCCTATCACATCAAAATGCGCCGGATAAAAACGCCTGAGTTCCGCCAGAGCGTAAAGCAAGGTAAGACTGTCCTTGCCGCCGGATATACCGACGGCAATTCTGTCTCCATTGTTTATCATTCCGTAATCATCGACCGCACGCCTGACTTTGCTCAATATTTTCTGAAGTTTATTTTCCATAGTTTATGTCATCCTGTCTGTCATTATTTAACTCTGCGGTATTTGATATGCACAGCGTTATTCGGTTTCAGAATTCGGGTTACTTTCCGATTCCGACGCGTTTTCGGTTTCTGCTTCGGCATTCTGCGGAGCATCATGTTGGGAAGCCGTTTCAGAATCGGCTTCTTCGCCGTCGGGCTTTGTGCTTTCGGATTCATCATCCTTTTGAACACTTGCACCGCTGACAACCTTTACGCCCTCTGCAAGACGAACAAGTCTGACACCCTTTGTAACACGGCTGTACGTGCTGATGTCTTCGCTGTCGATTCTGATAACAACGCCCTCAGAGGTAATAAGAATAATGTCATCCTCGGGGGTTACAATGCCCATTCCCGAAATCATACCGGTATCCTCGCTTATGCGATATGTCATCATTCCTTTACCGCCGCGGTTTTGAACTTTATATTCGGAAATATCCGTCTTTTTGCCGTATCCGTTTTCGCTTATGGTAAGCAGCTTTCCGCCATCACGAGCGATACACATTCCAATGATATAGTCTGTGTCGGAAACCGTCATTGCGCGAACACCTCTCGAAACACGTCCCATTGAGCGGACATCATTTTCGTTAAAGCGTATTACCTTTCCTTCGTGAGAGCCGACGAATATGTCATCGTTGCCCGATGTCATCGCAACACCGATAAGTTCATCGTCATCATCCAGACGTATTGCGATTTTACCGGCTTTCGGCGCATTGCTGTATTCCATAAGGTCGGTCTTTTTGATAACGCCCTCGCGAGTACACATAAGCAGACTTTTACCCTCCTCATATTGGCGAACGGGGATTACCGCCGAAATTCTTTCATCGGGTTCGATTGAGAGAATATTTATTATCGGCGTACCTTTTGCGTGTCTGCCTGCCTCGGGAATTTCGTAAGCTTTGATTCTGTACATTTTTCCTTTATTTGTAAAGAACAAAATGTGTGCGTGCGTTGACGATACAAACATATTGCTTATAAAATCCTCTTCTTTGGTCGAAAGACCGATTATGCCTCTGCCGCCGCGCTTTTGGCTCTTATATGTGTCAACGGCAAGACGTTTTACATAACCTTGGTGTGTAACCGTGATTACGTTATCCTCTTCGGCGATAAGGTCCTCAATATCAATGTCATCGGGGATAGGCTCAATGCCCGTGCGTCTTGCATCGCCGAATTTTTCGCCGATTGCGCTAAGCTCGTCTTTGACGATTCCGAGTACAAGGCTTTCGTCCGAGAGAATCTCGGTTAAGTGTGCGATGAGTTTTACGAGTTCGTCATACTCTTTATCGATTTTTTCACGTTCCATACCGGCAAGTCGGGCAAGACGCATATCCAAAATCGCCTGCGCCTGAATATCGGTAAGCGAAAAACGACTCATAAGTTTTTCTTTGGCATCGTTATAGCTGTTTCGAATTGTTTCGATTACCTCATCGATGTTATCGAGAGCAATCTTTAATCCCTCTAATATATGAACTCTGGCTTCTGCCTTTGCCTTGTCGAATTTGGTTCGTCTGGTTATAACCTCTTCCTGGAATTTCACATAGTGTTCGAGAACCTGTTTGAGGTTTAAAACCTTGGGGTCGGTTTGATTTACAAGGGCGAGCATTATTACGCTGAATGTGTCTTCGAGCTGGGTATATTTATAAAGCTGATTCAAGACAATTTGTGCGTTTGCGCCCGTTTTAAGCTCAACCACTATGCGCATACCGTCACGGTCGGATTCATCGCGCAAGTCGGATATACCCTCAACGCGTTTATCATGTACAAGCTCGGCAATTTTTTCGATAAGGCGAGCTTTGTTGACCATATAGGGTATTTCGGTAATAACGATTTTATGTCTGTTTTCTTTCCAGTCAACGATTTCCGCTCTTGCGCGAACGCGCAGCTTGCCGCGGCCCGTGTGATATGCGGAACGGATTCCGGCTTTACCCATTATAAGACCGCCGCTCGGAAAGTCGGGACCCGGTATGTGTTCCATAAGTTCGTCAACGGTTATATCGGGGTTGTCTATCAATGCGATGATACCGTCGATTACCTCACCCAAATTATGAGGCGGAATATTTGTCGCCATACCTACCGCGATACCGTTTGAACCGTTTACCAACAAATGCGGTATTCTTGACGGCAGGACAATAGGCTCTTTTCGGGTTTCGTCAAAGTTCGGCATAAAGTCAACCGTATCTTTTTCAATATCGGTAAGCATATTAAGCGACAGCTTTGACATACGCGCCTCGGTGTATCTGTAAGCCGCGGCGGGGTCACCGTCAACCGAGCCAAAGTTACCGTGACCGTCAACGGTCGGGTATCTCATTGCGAAGTCTTGTGCCATACGAACGAGAGCGTCGTATACGGACGCGTCACCGTGCGGATGGTATCGGCCGAGAACGTTACCGACGGTAGTAGCACACTTTCTGTACTCTTTGTCGGGGGTTAGTCCATCCTCGTGCATTGCGTATAAAATTCGTCTGTGAACGGGTTTAAGGCCGTCTCGAACATCGGGAAGTGCGCGTCCGACAATAACCGACATTGCATAATCGATATAGGACTTTCGCATTTCGCTGTTCAGCTCAACAGGTATAATTTTGAGTTTTGACTCATCAAAAATTCCTTCGGGCATATTTTATCTCTCCTTTGAGTTTATATTCACGCCGTGCGGCGTGTTCTTAATTGTTATCAAAATATGTATAAAGAAAAAATTTCTATCCTTTTTATATTCGCCGAAAATTTAAAAAATCCTTTTAAATCCGCAAAAATATTTGATAATTTTAAAATATGTATCCTTTTTGTCCTTTTTTGACCCGAGAGCGAATACAATATTTTAATGCGGATAAAATAAAAACATATAAATCAACCGAGGTGACT